>JAFYIW010000309.1 GCA_017538465.1 Victivallales bacterium | reverse complement strand
CAGACGTGTGCTCTTCCGATCTAGATACGCCAACGCCAGGTAGCCCATGACGGAGTCCAGCCGATGGTCAAATGTCTGAGATGAGTTCATGTTTGAAAACTACATACTTCTGTCCAGGTGTTTCCCAGTCAAGATCGCAGCGGAATTCCACATTCCTAGAGATGGCATTTGCAGGGAAACAATTTCAAAATATAATTGTAGAATCCAATTCTGACACGGCGGCATGGCTGGGGGAGTTCACAGTCGGCGGAACTAGATGAGAACTCCTGCACAGTCCATAACAGTATAAAACGCGTTGACTTTGCGGAACTGGTTGATTGGCTGGTATATCGCCGAATATCAACTGCGTGGTGCCGACCGAGCAAAATATGGTGATAAAGCAATCGCAAGATTAGCCATGAAATTGACTGACCTTCCCAATTGTGACCATCGAGGATTATATGGTTATCTGGCATTCTATAGGTGTTATCCGCAACTTATGCAGGAAATTCTAGAAAACGACCAGTTCCAGTTTCGTTCAGAGTTCTCCACTTTCTTCCCGCCTGCATTTGAAAGCTTTCCTTTTGAAAACGGTCGGGTGTGAAGATGAAATGGTATTATTTACATTTCCTAAATGCAGTCGGCAAGGCGTAGCGTTCGGCGAGTTCGTCTGGGGTGACCCAGATGAAGGCGGGCAGTTCGGGGGACGCGTTGGCCCGGAAGTTGGTCATCTGCCATTCGCGGTGCGTGAAGAGATGCCTCGTGGGCGGCTCGGCCGCCAAATCTCGGACTGAAAACCCTTGTCCCTCAAGCCACTTTTTCGCCTGTGCGGCTGTTAAGGCCTCGGGGCAGTTGGGATACTCCCAAAGTCCCGCGAGGAGGCCTTTGGCGGGGCGCTGGCGCAAGGCGATTCGGCCTTCTTTTGAGGTCAGATGGAAGACGGTCATGGGGATGACTGGCCGTGTCGGACGTAGTGTTTTGGCGGGGAACGCTTCAATGCGGTTGGTTTTCAAGGCCTTGCAATGAGACCGAAGGGGGCACTGACCACAATGTGGCGTTCCATGCGGAAGGCAGACGATCTCGCCCAATTCCATCCAGGCCTGCACAAAGGCACCAGATTGCCCGTCGGGAATCCATGGCTTCAGCAGGCCGGCGGTGTCATCTCGGGAGAGTGTGCGTCCTAGGAGACGGGAGACGATGCGGGTGACATTGCCGTCCACGGCGACGGCAGGCTGATTGAAGGCGATGGCGGCGATGGCCCCGGCGGTGTACGGGCCGATGCCAGGGAGCTTTTGGAGATCCTCGGCGGTGTGCGGAAATCCGCCGCTTTCCAACACGACCTGGGAGGCTTTCTTGAGGTTTCGTGCCCGTGAATAGTAGCCCATGCCTTCCCAGAGCTTCATCAACGTCGCGTCATCGCCGTCGGCCAAGTCCTCAATGGTCGGATAGGTCGCCAGAAAACGCTGATAAGCAGGAAGAACGGCTGTAATGCGGGTCTGCTGAAGGAGGATTTCCGAGAGCCACACATGGTATGGCGTGGGATCCAGCCGCCAGGGCAACGGTCGTGCGTTTTCGTCAAACCAGGTTAGAAGTGCAGTGACAAAAGACGGCATCTTTTCTTTCCAGTTCTTCCAGAGCTACTAGAACTGCTAGATTATTCTCCTAGTCTTCGGAAGTACTCCTCGACTTCCTGGCGGTATTGGCGGGGTGGGGCGGTGACGGGAGGAAGTCGCCTTGTCGGGGCCTCCTGCCGCAGTTTTTCAAGTTCCCGTTGCAGTTCGTCATGAATGGTTTCCAGCTTGTCCTGCAAACGGTGCTGAAGTTCTTCGGTAGAATGGTCACCGCCGATGTCCTCCGTGAGTTCCTGGGCAATGGCTTGGAGGGCATCATTGCCAAGCTGAGCCGCCAGCTGACTGGTCAGTTCGGCCAATTGCTGCCCAAGCTGTGCGGCTTGTTCGACATCCAGGAGCTCATCCACGTGGTTGGCCATTTGTTGCATCTTTTCCATGATGGCGCGAAGCTGCTCCTCCGACAAACCGGTCTGCGAACCAGCCTCCGCGAGATGCTCCGCGAATCTCTGCAAAGCGTCGGCGGCATTCGTTTGCTCTTCGGCGGCCATGCCATAGCGACGATAGAGCAACGCATTGCGGGCACGGGACTGCGCACGTTGCAACGCCGCATTGTCCTGCGTGTCCATCGTCATTCGGAGTTGATGCGCACCCTGTGGATTGTCGCGTTCCAGACTTCTGGCGGCCTTTTCCAGACGTTGACGAAGGGCGTCTGTTTCCTGAGTCACGGCCTCCTGCGCATCACGGAGATTCTTGCGGGCCTCCTCCGTGGGGGGCTGGTCCGCGAATTGTGTTGATTGAGTGGCCAGTTCGCGTTGCCGTTGGGACAGTTTCTGGGCGTCCTCGCTGAGTTTTTCGATTTGACGGGTAGTGAGTTCCTGAAGCAACTGCTCCAGTCTGGTGAGTGAGTCCTGAAGAGCTTTTTCCGCCCGACGTGCATGGAGAGTCGCCGTTTCAGATTGGCCTGAGGCGGCGAAGTCCTGTGCGGCGTTTTCCAGTTCCCCTTGTGCATCCCGCAGCAGCCTTTGGATGGGTTCGGCGGCGGCGATGCCGGAAAGCAGTCCTCCGACATTGCGGGTACGGGTTGCCAGAAGGCGTTCAGGGGCGGCGTAGGCATCCGCAAGGCGGTTGGTTCTTCGGAGGTCGTCCAAAATGGCATGCTGTTCTTTCAGAATGCGTTGGAGCTCTTGGCGAGCGGTTTCCATTTGGGCGATTTCCTGCTCATGGTCGCCAGTGGAGGGCTGCGGGGTTTCAGATGGCTTCTTGCCTTGCTCGTCTTCCTCCTCCATGCCCGGTTCCGGCGTGCCTTCGCCGCCTTGGGCGGACATCTTCATCAAATTCTCCAATAGGAGGTTGTTCAATTGCGTCAAGATCACCAGCGCGGATTGCTGGGGTGCCCGCGAGTCGGCGATGGCGCCGACGGTGACATCAGTGGCGGCCTGTGTCAGTTGCAAGCTGATTTCCGTGAAGAACTGCTGAAGTTCCGCTGGCATCCGCGGGAGCTGCAATTGTTGTTGGATGTCCACGCCGCGGCTGCGCACGGCAAGTTCCAAGGCGCGGATATCCCGTTCCAGTTCCTGGCGAAGCCGTTCGGCGCTGGCGGAGTCCATTTCCAGGTTCAATAAGTCAACGGTATTGCGCAAGAGGCGTTTGGACTCGATAATCAAGTCCGCGAGGTCCACCTCATGGGTTTCCTGGCCTTCCATGCCCTCCATATCGGCTTCGATGGCATTCTCATCAGGGACAACCGTGACGAAGAAGAGTTCGGAGCGTATGCGTTGTGCGGTCGGCTCACGGTTGTCCGCCGCTTCCAGCCATCCAGTGAGGATTTGCCCCGGGTAAAGCGATGTCCCCAAGAAATCCACAGGCGTGTTCAACTCTAGATGAGACGTAGGAGATGCGGCGCTCCATACAAGCTGTGTGCTTTCGGGAAGATTGTCAAGAAAGAAGTGCATCTCAACCGCATTGAGTCCAAAATCGTCGGTGACATTGGCGATGAGATTCGGATTCATGCCAGGCTTGCACTGGGTGTCGGTGGTCGGCTCGATGAGTTCGATGGCAGGTGGCAGGTCGCGTTTTACTGTGATGATGAATTCCGGCCCCTTGGCAAGATGCCCGATGGAGTCGCGATACTCCGCCTGAAGAGTCAGATTGTGGCTGGGAGTGAAAACCAGTTCCGTTCCTGTGGTGTTGCCATCGAGGGCCAGACCAATTAATTCCCAGGATTGATCTTCCGGCATCTCACAATGGATGCGAAATTCCTCGCCTTCAATCACCTCCAGGTTTCCGAAGTCGTCCAGATGTTGGGAGGCACGCCTCGTGTAGGCGGGCGGGATGGTGTCGATGGCGATGCGTAGGGGCGATGGTGAGTCGTAAACGCCAATCTGGTGGCGAGCAGAGGTCGCATAGGCGGTTTTGGCAGTCAATGCAAACGGCTGTGCAATATCATACAGCATGAGATGATAACGCCCCTCGTTCAATGGCTGCATTGGCGTGGAGGTCAGAACGCCATTTTCAAGAACCTCCAGAGTCGGCGTCCCGCCAT
>JAFYIW010000308.1 GCA_017538465.1 Victivallales bacterium | reverse complement strand
AGACGACGATGTCCGCCTTTGCCGCGACTTCCGCCGCGTTCGCGCCGGTGATCACGTTCTCCTCGCCGAACACCCTGCGGAAGCCTTCGAGCGGCGTGATCTCGCGCGCGGCCTTGACTGCGCCGGACCCGCCGTGCCAGCGCAGGTCCGTGTCCTTGTCGGACATCGCATGCTTGACCTCAACAAGCGGACCGACGACGGCGACCGTCTTGCCGCGGAACGGAAGAAGCCCGTCGTTCTTGACCATGACGAAACCCTCCTCCGCCGCGCGGCGGGCGAGGTCCTGGTGCTCCTGCGAACGGAAGGACTCCTCGCAGCGCTTTTGGAGCGCGCGCTCCTTGGGATCGTCCGCGTCGAACGCGCCCACGCGGAAATACAGCCGGAGCGCGCGGCGCACGGAATCATCGAAACGCGCGCGATCGATCTTCCCTTCCGCCAAAAGCTTTAGTTCGCGCTTGTCACGCGCGGGATCCACCTTCGTCGACGACTGGATCGACGTTCCGCCGTTGATCGCCTCGGGCATTCCGTGGACGCCGCCCCAGTCGGGGATCATCGCGCCCGTCGCGCCATACTCCTTGCAGAGGATGTCGTTCAGGTAGGCGCTGTGGCTCGTCCACTGGCCGCGATACTTGTTGTAGCTGTTCATGAACGCCCACGGATCGGCCTTCTGGACGGCGATCTCGAACGGGCGGATGTAGATTTCGCGCGCCGCGCGGTCAGGGCATTCGACGTCGATGATCGTGCGGTCCGCCTCCTGGTCGTTGAAGCAGTAGTGCTTCAAGCACGGGGCGACCTTGACGGACTGCAAACCGGCGATCCACGCCGCCGCCGTCTCGCCGCAGAGGCGCGGGTCTTCGCCGAAATACTCGAACGAACGGCCATTGAGGGGCGTGCGCATCAGGTTCATGCCGGGTCCCAGAAGCGCTTGGACGCCGAGGGCGCGGCACTCGCGTCCCAGAAGCCGTCCCGCCTTTTCGGCGCTTTTGGGGGAGAAGGTGCAGGAGAGTGCCTGTCCGCAGGGGAGGGCGGTGGTGGTGCGGCCGTCCTCCAGGCGCACGCCCTGGGGACCGTCGGAGGTACGGATGCCCTCGATGCCGAGGCGCGGCACATCGCCCGTGTTGAAGTCCGTGCGGCCTCGGATGAGGCATAGCTTTTCATCCAACGTGAGTTTGGCGAGCAGCTTCTCGATCTGCTGCTCGAGGGATTTCGCGGTGTGCTTTTTCATGGCTTGGAAAACTTTCATCGGGACGTCAGGCGTCAGACCAGAGACCTGATTTTACCCTTTACCCTTTACCCTTTACCCTTTTACCAATTGTATCCGGCGGATTCCAGGGAGAGGCGGCGGCGTTGGTAGTCGAGGTAGTCGCGCAGTTCGTGCTTGGTCCAGCCGACCTCGGCGATGGCGATGGCGCGGGGGAGGAACTTGGACTTCACACGCCATTCGGGGACCATCTCCGTCCACAACGGCGACTCGATGCCCTGGAGACGGTTGCCGAGTTCGCGCTCCATGTGGGCGGCGGGTTCGCCGTCGTACATCATCTCCTCGGTCTGGACGGTCATCCAGTTGAAGTGCGGCTCCTCGGCGTGCTGCGGGTAGTCCATGTAGAAGGGTATGTAGAGCGAGGAGAGCACGAGGTTTTTGCGGGTGCCCCAGGCCAGGTCCATGAGTTCGTGGACGTCGTTCCATGCCTGGAAGAGATGCCCCTCCGGCATGACGGCGCTGGTGCACCAGCTCACTGGAGTGCGGCCCGCCTCCAGCACATGCCTGGACATCGTGGCCATGAACCACTCCTCCAGCTTGCGCTCGTTGGCAAGCCCGAGCTTCTTGATTTTCGCCTGGCACTTCGGGCACTTCTCCCAGTGGCCGGTGCCTGCCTCGTCGCCGCCGATGTGGATGAATTTGCTTTCGGGGAAGAGCGCGAGCATTTCGTCCAGCCGATGCAGCATGAACTCCATGGTCTTTGGGTTGCCCAGGCAGAGTTCATTGCCTGGGTGTTCGGAGTCGCACGCCAGTTCGGGATAGAGGTGCGTGAGTCCCCACGAGTGTCCGGGCATGTCCAGTTCGGGGATGATGGTGATGTGGCGCTCCTTTGCGTAGGCGGTGATTTCGGCGATTTCCGCCGCCGCATAGCAGCCCGCCTGACGGCCGTCCAGCGTGTTGACCTTAGGCGTGCCCAGGCTGGGGAAACGCCACCCCTCGCCGTCCGTCAGGTGCCAGTGGAAGTGGTTGAGGCGCAGTTTCGCCATCATGTCCAGGACGGAGAGGATGACGGCCTTGGACTGGAAATGCCGCGCGCTGTCCAGCATCAGCCCGCGCATGGGGTAGCGCGGATAGTCCCGCACGGCGCCGCATTGCATCTTGGCGACGTCTGCGCCCTCGGCAAAGGCAATCCATAGCAATTGCTCCAAGGCACCCTGCGCGTAGAACTCCCCCTGCGCATCGCTTGCCGTCAGGCGGATGGCGTTGGGCGTGACCGTGATGGCGAAGCCCTCGGCGGGCAGCGACTTGTCCTTGGCGACGGTGATGGCGCACTTCGCGTCATCGGCGAGCTTGGCGCCAAAGAACTTCAGGCGTTCCTGGATGGCGGGGAGTTTCGAAGAGACCTTGATGGGGCGCGTGAAAAGGAACTCGCCGTCGGCTAGGGTGACTTCGGCGGGACGCGGAATGAGGCAGTGCAGGGCTGGACGCATATAAAAGGTTAGAGGTTAGAGGATAGAGGTGGAATGGGCACCGAATTTGAAATCCCTTATATCTCTTTTATCCCTTTGGTGAATCTCATTGCCATGTGAAACACATAGGTCCATGGCACACAAATACGCCTCAGACCCGGAACTCCGGGGCTGAGGCGGACATTTCTGTCAAAGATTTGAAATTAGCGGGGACGCGGTCCGCCGGGACGACCGGGTCCGCCGGGACGACCGGGTCCGCCGGGACGACCGGGGTTTGGACGCGGTCCGGTCTGAATCTTGCCACCGCTGTGGTGATGATGGTGATGATGGCAGGCAGGCACAAATGCCAGCAGGGCAATCAGTGCGAAGAGGAACGAGAGTTTTTTCATGGTGTTTCTCCTGGTTTGAGGTGAGTCGGAAAGATATTGAAGATGTCTGTCTATCTAATATACGAACCGATTGGTGCTTTTTCCATGCGTGCGGCACTTTTTTTTAGATTTTCTTGAAAAACGTCTTTGCCACTTGGTTATTAGGCCTCAGGATAGGCATTGAGGACGTCTTGGGCAAAAGTGGCGAAGGTTCCCTGCTCCAGTTGACGTCGCGCCTCTTTGACCAGCTGGAGGAAAAAATGCAGATTGTGGATGGTCATCAGACGCGCGCCGAGGATTTCGCCCACGTGGAGCAGATGGCGGATATACGCGCGGGTGTGATGGCGGCAGGCATAGCAGGCACAGCCTTCCTGAATTGGCGAAAAGTCCTCCTTGTAGCGCGCCGCCTTGATGGGAATCGTCCCTGTCGGCGTATAGGCGGAACCATTGCGTCCCATGCGGGTGGGCAGCACGCAGTCGAACATGTCAATGCCACGAAGGATGCCTAGAATGATCTGGCGTGGAGTTCCCACGCCCATCAGATAATGCGGTTTGGCGGGGGGAAGCACTGGCGCGCAATAGTCCAGTACGTCCACCATCTGTTGTTCGGATTCGCCGACGGAGACGCCGCCGACCGCCATCCCGTCAAAATCCAGTTTCTCCAGTTCCCTTACAGAGCGTTCCCGTAAATCCCTATAAATAGAGCCTTGCACGATGCCGAAGACGAGTTGCCCCTCGGCTCTGGGCTGCTCCCTGCACATCGTCGCCCAACGCAGGGTTAGTTCAAGGGATTTTTCAGCCTGTTCATGGGTGGCGGGCCAAGGCGTGCATTCATCAAAGCACATCGCGATGTCGGAGCCGATGGTCTTTTGGATGGCCATGGACTCACGCGGGCCAAGGAAGAGCGTGCTGCCGTCGATATGTGACTGGAATTTCACTCCATCGGAAGTGAGCTTGCGGAGTTTTGCCAGCGAAAAGACCTGAAAGCCGCCGGAGTCGGTCAGGATGGCCCTCTGCCAATTCATAAAGCGATGCAGTCCGCCGGCTTTTGCCATCAAGTCCATGCCAGGCCGCAAATTCAGATGATAGGTGTTGCCTAGAATGATTTGGGCGCCTAGTTCCTCCAGTTCGGCATTGGCCATTGCCTTTACAGTGCCTTGCGTGCCGACTGGCATGAAGACCGGCGTCTCCACGACGCCATGCGCGGTGTGGAGGCGTCCGCGTCGAGCCCGGCTGGTGGAATCTTTGGCGAGGATTTCAAAGCATTCGGCCACTAGTCCTCCTCCAGTTCCATGAGGATTGCCTTCAGGGAATCAACGACGTCGGCACACTCCTGCGGCCGCTCGGCGGAATTGAAGCGCAGCATGGTGTCCAAAAGGATGGCAAGCGAGGCCGGCAATTCGGTGAAACGTCCGCTAGAGGGACGAGTTCCGGCGAAACGCCGTGCCAGCAAATCGGCGAACTCCTCGTCGGAGAAGTAAGGGTGCCCAGTCAGCGCATAATACAAGACCATGCCCAGGGAATACAGTTCGCTGGCGAGGGTTTCCCCTTGGTGCAGTAGACGCTCCGGCGCGTGAAAACTCACTGGCGTCTCGGATTGCGGTGACGTTTCGGGGGCTTTCGCCTCGTTGACGGGACGGCATTGTCCTAAATCATATAGCACCGCATAGCCGAATGGATTGATCAGGACATTGGCTGGCTGGAGATTCCGATAGAGGAAGCCGGTCCGGTAAATATGCTGCAAGGCCGCCAGCAGATGCAGCGCGAGTTTTATGGCATGCTCGACGGGCAGTTTTCCGCATCGGGCGATATGCTGGTCCAGCCGTTCTCCCTCGACGTATGGCCGGACGATGTAGTAGTAGCCATTGGAGACGCCATGGTCCAGACATCCGGAGACAAAATCGGTGTCGTTGAGCAGGCCGCCCACTTGAGCCTCGTTCCACAGCGCCTTGATCTGCGAAGGATGCGTCTGCGAGGCCGTCGCGATTAGTTTCACCTCCACGGGAAAGGCGTCGCCATCCTGATTCGCCAGCGCCAAATAGGTGCTGTAGAATTTTGACCGTGCCGCGAGTTCCTGGAGGTAATATCGGCCGACCATCATGCCCACCAGAAATGGCTTCCCACAGGATTGGCAGGTCACGGTCGTCAATGGCTCTAGGCCATCCCGCAGATAGACGGCATGGCAGTGCGGGCAGGCGATTTCGTTGGCGGCCAGTTGCGCCTCCAATTCAGCAATGTTATCGTTAAGCATTTTATAGGGATAAAAAGTTTCAGTACTTGTCCGATTCTTCTCCAGGAGCGAAAAGAGCCTTCGTGAAATCTGCCGCGTTGAACGGCTGGAGGGCGTCAATGGTTTCTCCCAGGCCGACATAACGCACTGGATAGCCGAGTTCCTGTTTGATGGCCACTACAATGCCGCCTCGTCCTGTCCCGTCCAGTTTGGTGAGCACCAGTCCCGTGATGGGGAAGAGCTTGCCGAATTCCCTGGCCTGGGTTAGGGCATTGGAACCAATGGAGGCATCCACCGTCAGCCAAATTTCATGAGGAGCAGTGGGGAGAGCCTTGCCGATGATGCGTTTGACCTTCTCCAGCTCGGCCATCAGGTCGCCACGGGTGTGCTGGCGTCCCGCCGTGTCGATGAGCACGTAGTCCGCTTTGCGTGCAATGCCGGCCTTGATGGCGTCGAAGGCGACAGCCGCCGAGTCCCCGCCGAGTTTCCCTTCGACCACTGGGCATCCGAGTCGCTGCGCCCAGATCTGCATCTGGGTGGCTCCCGCGGCACGGAAAGTGTCACCGGCCCCCAGCACGACCTTCTTGTCTTCCTGCAGGAAGGAGTGCGCCAGCTTGGCGATGGAGGTCGTCTTGCCACTGCCGTTGACCCCGACCATCAGAATGACCGTTGGTCCATCGGGATTGAGGTTGATGGGTGGTGCCGGCGGAGTATTGAGAATTGCGAGGATGTTTTCTGAGCAGGCGGCGATGATGTCAGCGTCCGTGGCGATGCGTCCGCGGCTGTAGCGGTCCTTGAGGTCAGCGAGCAGGGCGGTGGTCACGGTTGGTCCCAGGTCGGTGGCGATGAGTGCCTGCTCGAGTTTGGCATAGGTCTCCTCGTTCCAGGCCTTCGTGCCTGTGAAGAGCCCGCTGATGGTGCGCTTGATGGAGGTGGCGGTCTTCTCCAGGCCTTTCTTGAAAAAACTGAAAAGAGACATGGGGGTATGATGATAAAGCAGTGGAGAGATTCAAGATGGAGTTATGGGGAAGGCGGGGCGTCGCCGGTTCCGTCGAACGTGAGGGGTTGCTTGGCCAGCTCCTTGCGAATGCGGTCCAGGACGCCGTTGACAAAGCGCCAGGAATCCTTCTGGCCGTAGGTCTTTGCCAGCTCAATGGCCTCGTTGATGACAATGGCGGGACTGACGGCAGGGTCCTGTCCGAGTTCAGCAGTGGCGATGCGGAGGATATTGCGGTCCACCCGGCTCATGCGGTCTAGGCGCCAATTGTCGGCCGCCTTGGCCACCAGACGGTCGATTTCATCGCGATGCCGCAAGGCATACTCCACCAGTCTGCGGGCACGGCTCCAGCCTTTGCGGAGGATGCGGTGATTGGCATTGCGGGAAAGCTCTGGCAGTGGCGCCGCCTCTTCAGAGGGGTGCATTCCCTCAGGCCAGAATTCCTCGGCGAGGACAAAGAAATTCTCCTGTTCCTCCTGTTCTGGCAGGCCAGTCAGAGGATGCTGCCCTTCTAGGAGGATGCGCAGTGCCTCTTCTTGTTCCCGTAATTGGTCGGTGAGCAATTCCGTTGGCTGCACGATGGGAATTGGGTCTCCGTTTTCATCCAAGGACGGCGCCATAGAGGCCTGCCGCACCTGATTGAGTTTGGCCTCTTCGATACGGGAAGGATAACTCGCCAGTTCCTGCTCCAGGAACTGCCGCGCGGTCTCCTGGGAATCCAGGGCGAAAAGATACTGCATGGCCAATCGTCGACTGGCCATGCGCTGAGCCTTGAAGACCTGTCCCGCGACTGATGGCACATGCGGCGAAGACGGTGAAGGCGAGCCCAATTCGGACGTCATTTGGCAACTCCCCTATTTTCGGGACTGAATCGGTAATTGGCGAAGCAGATTGGCCATCTCGATGGCGGTCGCCGCCGCTGCGGCACCGCGGTTTCCCGCCTTGCTTCCGGAACGTTCAATGGCCTGCTCGATGTTCTCCGTGGTGACCACACCGTACACCACCGGCAGATTGTAGGCTAGACTGATCTGCGAGAAGGCCTTGGAGACCTCGGCGTTGATCATCTGGGCATGCTGGGTGGCGCCCTGGATGACGACGCCGAGGCCAATCAGCGCATCGAATTTGCCAGTGGCGGCCATCCGCTGAATCACCAGCGGGGTCTCGAAGGAGCCTGGCACCCAGGCCACCGTGATGTCTTTGGCGGCCACGCCGTGCCGCAGCAGGGCGTCTTTCGCACCAGCCAGGAGTTGTTCGACAAAAATGCTGTTGAAACGGGCGCAGACAATGCCGATTCTCAGACCATTGCCGTTCATTGCGCCTTCGAGGACTTTGAGTTCTTGAGTCATAGGATTTCTCCTGATGTGTTGGGTGGGTATTTAAAGAAGATGATTCATGCGGTCACGCTTGGTTTCCAGGTACTGACGGTCATCCGCAGTGGGAGGGATGACAATGGGCTCGCGTCCTGTGATTTTCAGTCCATAGCCATCCAGTCCAACGAGTTTCTTTGGGTTGTTGGTGAGCAGCCGAATGGATTTGATGCCGAGATTCAGGAGGATTTCCGCGCCCAGGCCGTATTCGCGAAGGTCTGGCGCAAACCCCAGGCGGGTGTTGGCGTCCACGGTGTCCAGTCCGCGTTCCTGCAGATGGTAGGCGTGAAGTTTGTTGGCCAGGCCGATGCCGCGTCCTTCTTGACGCATATAGACGAGTACGCCGCATTCGGCGGCGGCGATGCGTTTCAAAGCGGTGGCCAACTGCTCGCCGCAGTCGCATCGATGGGAATGAAAGACATCGCCGGTGAGACATTCGCTGTGGACACGGCAAAGCACGCCCTCTTTGCCTGCTACATCTCCGTGGACCAGGGCCAGATGCTCCTGCCCGGTGCTTTTGGCACGGAAACAATGCAACTCAAATTCGCCATATTCGGTGGGGAGGCGGACGGTCTCCACTCGCTCGACTTCCCGCTCCGTGCGGCGGCGATACTTGATGAGGTCGGCGATGCATCCGAATTTGAGGCCGTGTTCTTTGGCAAATTCGATGAGCTGGGGAACGCGGGCCATGCTTCCATCGGGATTCATGATTTCGCAGATGGCTGCGCAAGGCGTGAGTCCCGCAATGCGCAGGAGGTCCAGGGAGCCTTCCGTATGACCAGTGCGTACCAGAACTCCTCCGGGTCGTGCAATCAGGGGGAACATGTGACCTGGCTGATGGAAGGCAGTGCCCAGTTTGGTCGGGTCGGCCAGCGCACGGACGGTGGCGGCGCGGTCAAAGGCGGAAATGCCGGTGGTGGTTCCCTCGACCGCATCCACGGAGACGGTGAAGTTGGTTCCCAACGGGTCGGTGTTGTGCGTCATCTCGCTGATGCCAATTTCCAACGCCCGTTCCCGCGTGATGGGGCAGCAGACCAATCCACGGGCATGGGTGACCATGAAATTGACAATTTCCGGGGTGATGAGTTCGCCCGCCACCACGATGTCACCTTCGTTCTCTCGATTCTCGTCATCGGTCAGGATGATCATCTTGCCGTCGGCGAGATCCTGAACCAATTCTTCAATGGTGTTGAAAAAAGAGGCCATGAATGTCGGAACTATGCAATGGGTTCGATGGGGTCGCACTCATGAGAGCAGTTCTGAGCGTCGTCTCGGACGGGGGCAATCGGCGCCGCCCAGCGGATGGCGTTGGCGAGGATTCTGACCACGTTAGTATTGTGGTAAATCGGGAAGGTCTCGTGGCCTGGAGCAAAGTAGAAGATTTTGCCGCGGTCGCGCTGGAAGCATACGCCAGAACGGAAGACATTGCCTCCCTGGTACCACGACAGGAAGACGATTTTCCCGTCGTCTGGAATCCCAAAGGGCTCGCCGTACATTTCCGTGTGCTCGATAGGGAAGGAAGAAGGAATCCCCTGGGCAATCGGATGGCCGGGATCAACCGTCCAGACTCGTTCGCGCTCCGCGATGTCGCGCCAGACCAGACGGCAGGAGGTCCCCAGCATCCGCTGGAAGATTTTGGATTTGTGACCGGAATGCAGCACAATGAGTCCCATGCCGCCCAGAACGCGGTCCTGAATGCGAGAGACCAACGCATCCTCGACCTCGCCGTGAGCGCAGTGTCCCCACCACAGGAGCACGTCCGTGGAGTTGAGCAATTCATCTGGCAGACCTTGAGCAGGCTGGGCCAAGTAGGCGGTGCGGATCTCCAGATCCGGTGCGGCCAGGTTGTTCTTCAAAGCAGTATGGATTCCTTCTGGGTACCACTTGCGACATTCCTCGCCAACCTCGTTTTGGTCGGTTTCGTGAACATTTTCATTCCAGATGGTTACGCGGATCATAAGAGGTTAGAGGTGAGAGGT
>JAFYIW010000307.1 GCA_017538465.1 Victivallales bacterium | reverse complement strand
GGCCGTCGCCCGCGGAGTCCGAGCCGTCCGCGGCGTCGACATATATGATGCGCGTGTACAATAGGGTGCTGTAGCCATGGGCGGCCTCCCACGCGTCGTCCAGGGAGTCGTTGTCCAGGTCCGCCGCACGGAGAAGCACCATGCCCAGCACGGCAATCAGGACGGCGACGACGCGGGAGGCTGGCAAAACAGAAATAGGTCTGGCAACTGGCATCGGGACAAGGGGAGGCATCGGCGTCTTCTCCTGCGGGGCTATACGCGGACCATGTCAGTGGCGATAAGCAATTTGGGCATAATGTAGCGGTTGTTTTAAGTTCTGTCAAGCGAATGACGGAAAATTTTTCTTCAGCCTTGTCTTAGCGTCATATTTCCCGTATGGGAAGGGAAATGCAGGAATTCAGGATTCCGGCATTCTCGTCTTGTTCTACCCGTTTGCCTGATGTTGGTGCTTGGCAGAAAGCTGGTCAGAGGGATTTTGGAGCCGGGCGTGGTGCCTGATGATCCCATTCGGGACTGCAGAGCAATGGCGCCAGATAAAACGGCAAGAAGACAACTCCGTTTTGCTCCCGCCATCCATCGGAATGAAAAAGATTGACTACACATTTCCGCGATTTTTGCAATACCCAAAATCACACATTTCCGCGATTTTTAACGGGCAAGGTCCTCGGGGAGGATGTACATTGCGCCAGTACGGAGGGTGCCCTCGGCCGCATAGACTTGCTGAAGCACCTGCTGGAGTTTCGTGAGCGGCGGCTGATCCGTCGGCGCGGTGTCCTGGTGCCCGAAGGCGAAGAACATGCCGTCGCGGCCATCGTTGCCACGCACTCCGGGCGCACAGTGGAAGCGCCGCTGAAATGCCGCCATGTTGCCCTCCGGCGCGAATTTCCGCAATGCGGGGTTAAGGATCCAGGAGTTGCAGACGAACATCGGCACTTCGCGGTGGCAGTATTTCCGGAAGAATGCAAACGCCTCCCGCAGCGACTCCTCCACCGACGCCAACGGCATGCGTTCTCCGCCGGGGATGTGCACGCTGGGCACCAAATCCCACGGCGAAGCCACTGGACGGAACTCGCGACGGTCCAGCGTCAGCGTCTCACCGACGCGGGCGTGCCCCTCACTGTCCAAAGGAATGCCAATGACGTTCGTACCCTCCTCGCGCACAAACGAGACCACCTTCACCTCGCTGTCCGGCACGCCGCCGTGCACTACCAGGCCATCCGCGCCAAGACGCAGATTTGGCGCGCACATCGCCGCGACACGCCTGTCGTCGCTGCGGAAGACCAGCGGCGCCCACTCCGGATAGGGGTGCATCAGATATTCGAGGCGTCCGATGCGGTAAAGTCGACCGTCCACGTGGTATTTCAGCCAATGCGTCTGGCTGAAGGTCATGCCAGGGATGTCGTTGTGCGCCAACTTGTAGATGACGATGGTCCCGCCA
Source organism: Victivallales bacterium (assembly GCA_017538465.1). Lineage (GTDB taxonomy): Bacteria > Verrucomicrobiota > Lentisphaeria > Oligosphaerales > Oligosphaeraceae > RGIG1601. The sequence continues at coordinate 3,106 of JAFYIW010000307.1, read as the reverse complement.
ATCCACCGGAGGGCGTTGTGCGCGTAGGAGAGCGGGATTCCGCGACGGTGACAGTTCTCCTCAATCAGCGGCGCGGAACTCAGCCCCAACATGAAGTTGAAGACGCCCTCGTTCTCGCCCAGCGGGACAGGAGGCGTCAGCGCCCCGCACAGGAAGACGCCCGGCCGCCGATAGGTCACCTCGTGGAGGAACGCCAGATATGCGGAAAGCTCCGGAGTCTCCCGCAGCAGCCCCTGCACCGCCTCCACGCGCGGAAGAAATTCCTCCCACGCCGGACCATGCACCAGCGGGTACCACTTCTCCAGAAACGGCGTCTCCGCAAAGGCGGGCACCCCGCCATCCCATCGCGAATGAAATTCCTCCCAGAGCGGATGCAACGCACAATACGCCGCCTCGCTCAGGCCCAACGCCGAAACGACTCGTCTCAATTCCATTGACATGCGCTTTTCCACCGAAGACAACCAATCAATTCGCTACTACTTTCGTCCATCTCATCTGGTAGATGCCCGGGACGTGAATCTCCCGGGGCAGATTCCAGTCCTGCCCGCTAAGGCGTTCCCAGCCAAAGAGATGCCCCACCGGAAACTCCAGCGTGACTTCCAGCGTCGCCGACGTGCCGCGCAGTTCCGCAGGAATCTCCCAGGCAAAGGGTACCCAGCAGCGCACGCCCAAATCCAGACCGCCCAGCGTGACCGTCGCGCAGTTCGCGCCAGTGTCCAGGCACAGGCATTCCGCATTCGACGGGATTTCCACCTCGCGCACAAGAGTGGCTTTTCCCACATAGTTGCGCAGCCCCTGGAACCTCAAATCGCCATTCGACACCGCTGTCGGCAACGGCCCCAACCGCATCATGCCTGGCTGCTCAAAGAACACCGCGAAATTCCCCTGCAGGAAGACACTTGGCATGAAGGGATACTCCTTGACAATTCCAGACAATTCCAGACAATGCCCCCCTGGCTCCAGCGTCATTTCCGCACTGGAACGATAGAGTTGGTTGAACCCCTGCGGCAAGCCCGTGCATGACTGCGTAGCGCTTAATTCCTTCCCATCCAGCCGCACTTCAGCGGGGCTGCCGAAGTGCCGTAGCAGCACACGAATTGGCCCCACGCCAGGCAGGACTTCCAGCCGCAGGCGGTTCTGCGCGTCATATTCGGGGCACAGGTGATTCTGGCGGTCCAGGTTCACCCGAAGTTCTCGTTCCGGGCACGGAACGCTCTGGGCGGGTTCGGTGCGAGAAGCCGGTTCGGAGCCCGGGGGCGGTTCGGTGCCCGCAGCGACATGCTGCGGGTCTTCCTCCCGGTCAAACACTGCCACGCCACCAGCCTCCAGCACAAAGGGGTGGCTTTCCGAGTCATCCGCATAGCGAAGCCACAGCGTACGGGCCGCCTCGGTCGGTTCTCGCAAGTCCAACACCACGCTGGTGCCGTCCACATAGGACTGCACCAGCACGTCCTTGGGCAAAACCCAGCCGTGGGAGATGACGCGCACCCGCTGGCAAAAGTGCCTCCGCATCCACACAAGCAGCTGGTCGATGTCGCAGAACTCCGCGCCGGACTTCTCGTCCCGCAGCGTGCCGTCCGGCAGGCTCTCCACCACTACGAAAGCCTCGGGGGACGGCTCGTCTCCTGACCGCAGAAAACGCCAAGGACGCTGCTCGCACACCAGCCTGCGCAGGAGTTCCACCTGCACGGGCGAGTGGTCCGCATAGCGAATCTCGACCTCGGGGCATAACTCCTTTCGGGCGAACTGCGCGGCGCGTTTGGCCTCCTCGCCCAACCGGTCGTAGTGGTCGAACCACGTCTGGGCGGGCGTGGTCGGATTGAACCAGCCCGTCTTGTGGATGTTTCCCTCCGAACCGAACTGCGCGACCGCCAGCAGATAGTGGTCCACCCCGAAGAGCGCAGTCAGCCAAATCATCTGACGATAATACGCGGGTCCCATGGTGGACGGCCCCAGCGCAAAGAGCTCCGCCAGGGCGCCATTGCCCCGCTGACGCGCACCGTACTGCACCGTCCCGAGCGTCTGCCATTCTGCACTCTGCACCGCGACCAGCGTCCGAATCTCGTCCATCCCCGGCAGGGAGAATCCCGCATTGGCGAGCAGCGGGTCGCCATTGTAGCGGGTTGCCTCCACGCCATGCTCGCCCATCAGATGGCCAGTGAACAACAACTGGTGCGCCTCGCACCACTCCCGCACACGGTCCAGGTAGGTCATGCGGAAGCGTTTTCCCGCCAAGATGTTGCATTCCTTGCGGAAGCGATACCGCGCAATGCCGTCAAAGTGCGCCTTCAGGTCGTCCTTCAACTCGCGACCAGTGGCGTCACGATACTCCTGCTCCATTTCAGGCCACCACGCCACGCGCACTTCGTCGGGTTTGTCACCATCATCATGACCCCAGTAATATCCATAAGACGGCTCGTCCGAGAAGACGCCCTTGATCAGCGTGCCGAAGTATTTCCCGAAGCGCGTGGCGTATTCCTCATGGGTGGTCTGGAGAAAAAACTCCACCGCGTCGGAGTTCAGCAGGTTGGGATACCTGGGCATGGTCTCGACCGCAAAGGTCACCTCTCCGGTTGCCATATCATGCTTGGCGGAAAGATATTGCAGAGCATATTCCGGCTTCTCGGCCATCACGCGCCCGCCGCATTGTCCGCTGGGCCAGTTGAATTCGTCGTAGAGCCAAATCGAGGTGAACTCCAGCTCCTCGGCGGCGTCGAGGACATTCTGGACCATCGCGAACCACTCCTCCGAGAGATACTCCAGTTCGCAGCCCGAGCGCGGATAGAGCAGAAATTGCGTGATGCCCACCCGGCGGTATTCCCCCATGAACTCCCGGATGAACTCGCGCGTCGGCTTCCCCGTCACCGCCGCCATCGGAATCAGCGGATTCTCCTGTTGCATCGCCGAAGTCATCGAAACCATTGCTTATCCGCTAACTCTTTTTCGCGGCGAGACGGTCGCTGGTGACGGCGATGATGATGATCAAGCCGACCGCGACCAACTGGATTTGCGCCACCACGCCCAGGAGCGTCAGGCCATTGCGCAGGAAGCTGATGAGCAGACAGCCAATCAGCGTGCCCAGCATCGTGCCCTTGCCGCCGCTGGG
>JAFYIW010000306.1 GCA_017538465.1 Victivallales bacterium | reverse complement strand
TGATCCTGGGACAATTTCGAAGTGTCCAAATTGGCCAGGTAATTCGTGATGTTCTCCTGCCGTTGCTGCATTCGCTGCTGCCATGCCTGCATCTCCGACACCCGGCGTTCATATTCTTCCGGATCGGTTTCGCGGAGTTCCTCCAGTTCCTGGCGCGGATCACGACGACGACGCGCCGCCCGACGCTGGTCTGATGCGCTCTGCCCCGGCGCTTCCTCCCGCAGCGCTTCATCAAGCCGCTTTTTGAGCGTGGCATTTTCGGCCTCCAAGCCGGCTTTTTCGGCCTCCAATCTGGCTACTATATCCTGCATCTCCTTGTCGCCCCCTGAAATGGCAGGCGCACTGCTGTTCAGGGTCAACTGTGGGCGTGCCATCTCCTCCTGCGACTGCTCCGCCGTGACCTGCTTCGCCAATTCCTTCAATTGCGCCTGAAGCATCGCGCGATCCTGGAAAAAATACATGGCGCCGCCCGCCGTGACAATGGCAAACACGGCAACTGCAACCAGAATGATTTTCAAAAGTTTGTCTTGCTCCATAAAAGATTCTCCCAGACAAGGACGGTTACAACTTTATTTCTTTAATTTAATAAACGCACCAGATTCCGAATTATTGGACGGTCGCGGAAAAAAGTCACTGCATCAGAAGACCGACACTTGCGGACTATGGAATTACATTAAGGCACTTCTCAACAAATCCTTTCCCCTCTCTTGTAACATTCATTCCATGCCTCAATTCAACACCAGTCATTTTTTCCAGGTTTTCGGAAATTGGTTTTCCGCCCATTGGCCGCGGTTGCTGGCAATTTTCGCCACCATTGCCGGCTGCCTATTGGCCATCTGGCTAATGCGGCGAATCCTCATTTCCTTATGCAACCGATGGGGAAAGCAAAAACCTCTATTGGCGCGCTTATGCAAGAATGCCATCCGACCATTGACCTGGATCGGACTCATCTGCGGTCTTCGACTGACGCTGACGGCATTCCCGATTCCTCATGCAGGAACCCAGCTATGGATCGAACGACTTTTCGTCTGCGGAATCACCCTCATCCTGGCAGTCGGCCTGAATGTCTTGCTGAATACTTTCTGCCGGTGGCTAATCCAGCACGAGACCAAATCCCAAAAAAGCCAGCAAGTGCTGTTGACAGATCTGATTCGCCGTTGCCTGATAGCTCTGCTTTGGTTCCTGATCCTCTTCTTTCTCCTCCAGAATGTCTGCGACCTCAATGTCAGCGCATTGCTGGCCGGCGCAGGAGTCATCGGCTTGGCTTTGGCCTTCGCCGCGCAGAACACCGTCGCCAATCTCTTCGGCGCGGTCGCCCTCATCGGAGACGCCCCTTTCAAAATCGGCGACTGGGTGAAGATTGGCGACCAGGAAGGGCTTGTGGAGGGCATCGGACTGCGCTCCATACGCCTTCGCGCCTTCACGGGGGAACTGCTCATCATCCCTAACCGTCTGGCAGCCGACGCCATCATCTCCAACAACTCTAACCGCAAACACATCCGACAGACCATCAACATCGGCGTGACCTACTCCACCCCGCCGGAAAAGATGCGCCAAGCGATGGATATCCTCAAGGAAATTCTGGACGGGCGCCCCCTCTGCAACCATCTGCGCCCGCCCATCATCGTCTTCAGTGAAATGAAGGACTGGGCACTCAATATCATGGTTGTCATCTGGTTTGACACCAGCGATGTATTGCAGAAAAACACGGAGCTGTCCGAAATCCACCTACTCATCCTGGAACGCTTCAACAAGGCCGGCATTGACTTCGCCTTCCCCAGCACCACGACCTATCTGGTGAACCAGCAATAACTGCCTGACAACATTCCCAGAAAATGAAGCGCCCCCGCGCGGCTGGAGCCATGGCGGGGGTGCTTCGCTGTCAGGGATGAGGGATGGTGTCAAAGATTGCCTAGTGGATTTCGCCTTTCAGGCTGGGATAGGTTTCAAACCCATGCTCCACGAGAATCTTGCCCATGCTGCACAGCGACTCGTCCTTGCCCACCAGAGCAAAGTATTCGCAGGCGAGACGCGGGGTGATGGACCCAGCGTGGCCATCCCAGAAGGCCATATTGCACTTGGAGGCATGACGGGCGGCCAGAGTGCGCCAGTCACTGCCCGAACTGTAGGTGTAGTCATGGATGCCGATCATGGACGCGCCACGTCTGGTGGGAGCGAAATTCGCGTCAATCCACGCAGAGTCGGCGAATACCCAACGCTGCGAGGGACGCACCACACCCTTGTCGGGCCGCATGCCGTAGCCGCCGTTGCCGATGGACACTGCAGTCTTGTGCTCCAGTCCGCCCCAGGTGGAATGGGAGGCGTTGCTCCCGCCAAAATCTCCGACATGGCTGTCCCAATAGCGGTTGCATGGCATGGCGTAGGCCTCGCGATAAGCGACATAGCACTGCTCCGTGGTGGTGACCTTGGTCTTGTGGCTCGGCGTGTCGGGGCAGTGATCGATGGTGCCGCCGGAGTAGTAGCCAAGCCCCAGACAGCAGTTCATGGGATTGCCATTCGCACGCATCCCGGCGCAGTTCCAGTTGTCGGTGTAGGCGCACGGCCACATCCAATAGGGGGCATTGCCCTCGTAGCCAGGCTTGAGCACAGCGCAGTCATCGCAGTCAATGGAGTATTCCAGCACACACACCATCAATTGCTTCTGATTGCTCAGACAGGAGATGCCCCGCGCCTTCGCGCGGGCCTTGGAGAGCGCGGGAAGCAGCATGGAAGCCAGAATCGCGATGATGGC
>JAFYIW010000305.1 GCA_017538465.1 Victivallales bacterium | reverse complement strand
CTCTGCGGGTGCAGGGCAGCACGCATCTGCACTGCAATACGCCGGAGAGATTCCGCCAAATGCTGGCGGATGGCCTGGAGTTCGTCACGCTCTCCAACTACCACCCGTCGATGCCGTGGTGGCCGTTGTCCGCGATGCGGGAAAACACCACGCGTTTCCGGATGCCGAGCTATGTCCAGGACGGGAAGGCGGTGCATCAGGAACTGCGTTTCCGCGAGGCCTACGCGCAGTGGGGCGAGGAGGTCTCGCAGCTTCCTGCGGACGAAGGCGAGTTGCTCTTCCCCGATTTGCCGGAGGACCTGCTGGAGGCCCCGAATGCGGAGCATCACTTCTTCACCGACACGAGCGTCTATCTGCATGTCACGGCCCCTGGCTGCACCCTGGCCAGCGGACGCTTCGACCGTAGTGCGGACAGCCCGCTGGAACGCCACGGCATCCGCATGGGCATGGGACTCCCTTGGCGAGAGGGCTTCGCCGAATTGCTGAAGTCGCTCGTCATTCCGGACGGCGGGGGCATCGTCATCAACCACCCGCAGTGGTCGCATCTGCCGGTCCGTTTCCTCTGCGAACTGCTGGATTTCGACGAACGGGTGCTGGGGATGGAGATTGTCAATGCGGACTGCGCGGTCAACTACACGGCGGGAAGCGAGCCGCAGTGGGACGAAGTGCTTTCCACAGGGCGTCAATGCTGGGGCTTCTGCGCACAGGATCACCCGAAGGACGGGACGCCTCTGACGGGGCGCTCCATCCTGCTGGTCCATGAACGCACGCCGGAGGCGTGTCTGCGAGCCTATCGGCAGGGGTGCTTCTATGGTGCGCTTAAAGGCGAGGGGCTGAAATTCGAGTCCATCGAATTTGACGGCAGGACCATCCATGCGCGTTGTGACCGCGAGGCGGTATTGCTGCTGATTAGCAAACAAGGCGTCGTCAAGGAGGTCTGGACGGGCAAGGAACTATCCTATACGGTTTCAGATTCCGAACGCGCGGAGCACGTCTTCTTCCGCGTGACGGCGGAAGAGCTCTCCTGCCGCGAAAAACTCTACAGCCAGCCGATCATGCTATGAGGTTAGAGGTTAGAGGTGAGAGGTGAGAGGTGAGGGAGTTTAAAGGTTAAAGGTTAAAGGTTAAAGGTTAAAGGTTAAAGGTTAAAGTTCTGGTTTCAGGTCCCGGGACATCCAGGACAGCCGAGACTGCCGGGACTTGACTTTGTGACCTGGCTTCAGGCCTCAGGCCCTCCCCAAAAGGTTAGGGATAAGAAAACAAGTTTCTACTTCGTCTTTTTGCAAAATTTCACTCCGTGTTTTTGCAGTGTTCCACTCCGTGTTTTGGGACATTTTTCCGATGCTCCAAAGTCTTTTTGGGGTATCTTTCTGGCATTGTTGCAGATAATTGAGGTTATATTTTTCAGGATTTACAAGCAAGGCAATCAAAATTATACTCATGAAAAAGAAACTCATCATCGTCCTGGGCAGCACGAACACCGACATGGTCATTTCGGGGAAGAAGATTCCCGCGCCGGGGGAGACGGTCTCCGGCGGGACCTTCCTGATGAATCCAGGCGGGAAGGGCGCGAACCAGGCGGTCGCGGTCGCGCGGCTGGGCGGGAAAAACGCCAAGTGCGTCTTCATCGCCAAGGTCGGCAATGACCTCTTCGGGCGCGACACCGCTCTCCGCATGAAGGCCGACGGCATTGACGCACGGCTGATTGTCGATGCAAAGGAACCCAGCGGAACGGCGTTGATATTGGTGGACAAAAAGGGCCAGAACTGCATCTCCGTGGCGCTGGGTGCAAACGGGACGCTCTCGCCGGAGGATGCTGCGCCGGCGCTGGAGGAATGCCTCCCGCAGGCTTCCGCGCTCCTGATGCAGTTGGAGACGCCGATGGAGACGGTGCTGTCGGCCGCGCAGGCCGCGAAGGCGGTTGGCGTGCCGGTGGTGCTCAACCCCGCCCCGGCGGTGAAGTTGCCCGCCGTGCTCTACAAGTGCCTGGAATGGATAACGCCGAACGAAAGCGAGGCGGAACTGCTGACGGGAATGAAGGTCACGGACGCGGCATCAGCCGCGAAGGCGGCCGCCGTGTTGCAGAAACGAGGGGTGAAGAATATCCTGATTACCTTGGGGGCGAAGGGATGCTGGTGCTCTGTGACGCAACGCATCCACCCTGGATATAAGGTCAAGGCGGTGGACTGCGTGGCGGCGGGCGATACTTTCAACGGCGCCTTCGTGGTCGCGCTCGCCGAGGGGATGTCCTGCGAGGAGGCCATCGCCTTTGCCCAGCAGGCCGCCGCCATCTCCGTGACGCGCCCAGGTGCCCAGTCTTCCGTTCCCTACCGTATAGAGGTTAGGTGAGAGTACTGCTGGCGCCTCGCCAGCAGGAAGGTTGGAGGTTGGAAGGCTCACCCTCGGAAGACGGCGCCGAGTTTCTTGCCGAGGAGTGCGGCGGCGAGGAGGAAGGACGCCCCGAGGAATATCATGGTCCAGAGACCGAGGGCGGCGGCGAGGCTGGGGCCTTGTCCCAGGAGGCTGGAGAGTTCGTAGATGGCCTTGGTAATGGGGAAGTAGGCGGCCTTCTGCGCGAGCACGAGCGAGTCGGAGACCTCCAGCATGGAGAAGCTGAAGGTCAAAATGGCGCCGGCGAGAAGATTGGCCGCAATCAGCGGCATGGTGATGCGCTGGAAGGTCCGCATTGGCTTGGCCCCCAGGGAGGAGGCGGCTTCCTCGAAGGAAACGGAAGTCTGCTCCAGGCCCGCGACCGCCGAGCGTACCACGTAGGGCAGGCGCCGGATGGCGTAGGAGATGACCAGCAGGATGGTGGGGTTCTCGATGGGATTCAGAAAATGGAAGAGATGCCCCTTCTGGGTCATCGCGAGGTACCCGAAGGCCATCACCAGTCCAGGGACGGCGAGCGGGAGCATCGCCGCCGTGTCAAGCAACCATCGCGCAGGGCCCTTCCCACGCACGATGACCCAGGCGATGAAGACGCCCAGAATCAGCGCGATGGTCAGCGCGAAGCCCGCATAGCGAAGGCTGTTGACGATGCTGGGGACGGTGAGGTTGTGCCCCAGGGCGGCGTCAAAGTGGCTGGCGGTGATGGCGTTTGGCAGCACGGAACGATACCATCCCTTGCCGGCTGCCATGCCCAGCACGCCCAGATGCGGCAGCACGCCGATGAATCCCACGAGGGCGAAGGGCAGCACCGCCAGGACGTTGCGCCAGCCAGTCAGGCGCGTGGGTTCCACGGTGCGACCGGCCTTGCCGGACATCGCGTAGGCGTCCCGCCCGAACCAGAGTTTGGCCGCCAGATAGGCGAGTCCGGCGCAGAGCATCATCACCGTGACCAGCGCGTAGGGCATCGGGTTGTTCCCCATTTCGCTCAGCCCCAAATAGATTTGCACGGCGGTCACTCGCTCGTAGTTGAACATCAGCGGCGTGCCCAGTTCGGTGAAGGACCAGATGAAGACCAGCGTGCTGCCCGCGAAGATGCCGGGACGCACCAGCGGCAGCGTGACTTTCCAGAAGCGCCGGAAGCCCGTGCATCCGTAGTCGGAGGCGGCCTCCAGAAGCATCGGGTCCACGTTGGCGAAGGCGGCAATCAGGTTCAGATAGAGAATCGGGAAGAGGTGCAGCGCCTCCAGCACGATGACTGCCATGAGCCCGCCCGCAAACCAGTCCGGCTCCGTGCCTTGGGCGATGAAGCCCAGGTGGACGAGCACTTCGTTGACGGCGCCGTAGCGTCCGAAGATGCACTGCATGCCCAGCGCTCCCACGAAGGGCGCCAGAATCATCGGCAGCATCAGCATGCCATTCCAGACGGCCTTGCCGGAGAAGTCGAAGCGGTCGTAGAGCCAGGCCAGCGGCAGCGCCAGGAGTAGCGAGAGCAGCGTGGTGCCGGCCGCAATGACAAACGAGTTGACCAGCCCGCTGCGGTAAAGTGGATTGCGGAAGACCTCGGCGAGATAGAAGCCGGTCAGGTGTCCGCCGCTGTCCAGCACGCCGCCACGAAGAATCTGCCAGACAGGGAATAAAAAGAAAGTCGCAAAAAACGCCAAGGCAAATAAGATCAAGACGCCATACGCAATGCGTGAGGCGCTGTTATTTCGGGAGAGGGCGCTTTTCATGGTTCCGTTCTAGAAATTCTGGCGGTTCTAGAAAAAGCGCCCACGACGGAATCCGTCGTGGGCGCGGTGTTGCACTGTCGCGGCACAGGACGCGATTAGGCGCGGGCGGCGCGGGCCTTCTCGACGAGCTGCTTGAAGCCCTCGGGATTGACCACGGCGAGGTCGGCCAGCATCTTGCGGTTGATTTCGACATTGGCCTTGTTGAGACCGTCAATCAGCCAGCTGTACTTGAATTCGAGCGCACGGCAGGCGGCGTTGATGCGCTGGGTCCACAGTTTGCGATAGGCGCCTTTCTTGTCCTTGCGGCCGATGAACATGTAGGTCATCGCCCGGTCGGTCGCGGTATACGCCATGCGGATCAGCTTGCTACGGTTGCCGTGGAAACCTTTGGCCATTTTGAGCACGCGCTTGCGGCGGGCTCTGGAAGCGGGGGCATTGGTTGTTCTCATTGTCTTAGCACTCCAAGTTGAATGGTTGGTGGTTCACGACTACAGGCCGTAGGGGAAACAGGCCTTCATGCGGCTGTTCTCGGTGCTCTTGACCTCGGTGGCCTGGCCTAGACGGCGCTTGCGTTTGGCGCTCTTCTTGGTCAGAATGTGGCGTCCGCCCGCACGGTTGTGCATGAACTTCCCAGTACCGGTCTGCTTGAAGCGCTTCGCGGCAGCTTTTCTCGTTTTCATTTTTGGCATGGTTTT
>JAFYIW010000304.1 GCA_017538465.1 Victivallales bacterium | reverse complement strand
GCCGTCTGGTCTCCATATCACCCCCATTTCCCCCCAGACGACTCGTGACGTGCTAGTCCCCCCCGACACCCCATGAACCAAGCCGTTGCCATGGCAGAGCAGGAGTATGCAACGGCGGCCGCCACGCAACTCATTGTCGTGACCGGCCCCACCGCCACCGGCAAGACGCGCCTGGCAGTCGCGCTCGCCCGCGCATTTCATGGGGAAATCCTTAGCGTGGACTCGCGGCAGGTGTATCGTGGACTGGACATCGGCACCGGGAAAGACCTCGCCGAATACTCAGAAGGCGGCAAGGCCGTACCCTATCACCTGATTGACGTGGCTGCCCCAGGCGAACGCTTTGACCTTTACCAATTCTTGGAACTGGCCCGCGCCAAACTGGTGGACATGCATCATCGGAAGGTCCTGCCCATTCTTTGCGGCGGCACGCCACTTTACCTCTTGGCCTTGCTGGACGGCTATGCGATGGAAGGCGGAGCCCCCGACCGTCAACTGCGGAAGGAACTGGCTCATTGCTCCACGGCGGAGCTTCTTCAGCATCTTCGGGAAATTGCTCCGCCAGAATTGTTTGAACGAACTGACTTAACCCAAGACCGACGCATCGTCCGCGCCATTGAAATCGCCCGCAGTCTGAACAATCGCCCCGCCCCGCCACCACTCTCCAACGCCTTTATTCTGGCTCCGCAGTTCACCCGCGCCGAGGTCCGTGAACGCATCGCAATACGGTTGGACGCACGCCTGAACGCTGGTTTGCTGGAGGAAGTCAAGCATCTTCATGAGCTGGGCATGAGCTGGGAACAGCTGGATTGGCTCGGGCTGGAATACCGTTTTGTCGCACAATACCTTCAGGGACTGCTTACCTTTCAGGAGATGCACGACTCCCTTCTGGCGCATATTCGACAATTCGCCAAACGGCAGGACGGATGGTTCCGCAAATTCGAGCGCGAAGGACATCACATCCACTGGATTCCCCAAGGAGACATTGATACCGCCATCGCCTTGGTCCAAAACTTCCTCGCACCATCATAAGCGTTCTCGCTCGCATGCAAGTGAAAACTATCATTCCCCATTCCCCATTCCCCATTCCTAATTTCCCTTTCCTCTCGGTGCCGGAGGCACCGGTGCAAAACCTGCCATTCCTAATTCCTAATTCCTCATTCCTCATTCCATGAGAATCGTACTGGCGCCGGACTCCTTCAAAGGCACCCTAAGCGCTGCGGAGGTCTGTGCCATCGAGGCAGAGGCAATCCGCGAAGTGCTGCCAGAGGCACAACTCGTCTCTCTGCCGCTGGCAGACGGCGGCGAGGGCACCTTGGATGTAATCGCACTCGCCCGTCCGGAGGCAAAAAGAGTCGTGGTGCCCTGCCATGACCCGCTGGGGCGCGACATCACCGCCTGCTATTTGCTCCTCCTGCCAGACGGCACCGCCATCGTCGAACTGGCCCAGGCCAGCGGTTTGCAATTGTTGGTACCAGAGGAGCGAAATCCACTGAAGGCAAATACCTTCGGCACTGGCGAACTCATTCTCCACGCATTGAAGAATGGCTGCCGAAAACTCATCGTCGGCCTTGGCGGCTCCGCCACCGTGGACGGAGGGGGCGGCATCGCAGGCGCCGTTGGCGTACACTTCCTAGCCCAGGACGGGCGAGAGGAACCGCCCTGTCCATCGGAATTCTCTCGTGCGCATGCCGTCATCTGGGAGAATCCCTGGAAGGAAACCCAAGTCACCATCGCCAGCGACGTGACCAATCCCCTGCTGGGACCCAATGGTGCCGCCGCCGTCTTCGGCCCCCAGAAAGGAGCCACGTCGGAGATGGTCGAAGTCCTGGAGCAACGTCTGTACCAGTGGGCAAATTTGTGGCAAGACGACGGAAACCAGCCTGGCGACGGGGCGGCCGGTGGCGTCGGTTTCCTCCTCCGCAAACTCTTCCCGCACTGCCAGACCATCTCTGGCGGCGAACTGGTCTGTGAACTCGCAGGTCTGGACCAACAATTGGCGGACGCGGACTTGGTCATCACTGGCGAAGGCGCCTCCGATGCCCAGACACTCAACGGAAAACTCCCGTTGGTTGTCAGCCAACACGCCCAAAACGCCAACGTCCCCTGCGCTCTGCTCTCCGGCTACCTTTCCCCGACAGCCAAGATTGCTCTCAAACCGCATTTCCATTATCTGGACGGCACTCTTGCCATGCCACCTGCATCGCCAGACCTCACTCACGAAGCCTGCGAAAAACGACTTTTTCAAACCGCTCAGCATCTTGTCCAGACAATTCTTGACAAATCCTGATAATTCTTGACATCCGCATGGAATTCCTAAAACTGCAATTTCTCGCTATTATCCAAGGACTTACTGAATTCCTTCCCGTCTCCAGCAGCGGTCATTTGGCATTGTTTAAGATTCTTTTCGGTTTGGAGGAACCTGGTAATGCCGGACCACTTTTGGAAGTGCTTCTCCATGCAGGCACATTGATTTCGGTATTGTTCTTTTATCGTCGACGCATCTGGGAATTGCTCAAGGGACTTATCCAGCGTGACCGAACCGCCTGGCGATATGCGTTGACCATTCTGCTTTCCTGCATCCCTGCTGGACTACTCTATGTCTTTGCGGGAGACAAACTGGAAGAAGCCTTCAGCAATCCCATGGTCATCTGTGCCCTGTTGATGCTCACAGGGCTAATCCTCCTCTCCCTGCGGTGGCAACCAAAACGTCTGCCTACCGGCAAGGCACCGAATTTCCTCCAGGCATTCATCATCGGCGTCGCTCAGGCATTCGCCATGCTCCCTGGTGTGAGCCGTTCTGGAAGCACCTACACCACAGGAACTTGGTTAGGCGTGGGCAGCAGCGAGGCCTTCGACTTCTCCTTCCTGATGTCCCTCCCCGTCATCGGCGGTGCGGTATTGCTTAAACTTCGACATTTCAAAGAATTAAGTAGCGATGGACAGGGCTTTGGCATGTTTGTGGCGCTGATACTCTCCGCAGTGGTCGGCTATTTCGCGCTCAAACTCCTTGCACGCATGCGCATCGCAGGAAAATTCTGGTGGTTCGGAATTTACTGCCTTGCCGTCGGTGCTCTGGGGCTGGCTATCCAGTTGCTGAAGTGAATCCCCAGATTTCACACGACGGGCCATTGCAATCTGGCAAAATACACTGACATGTTTCGCACGGAGACCTGCCGATGAAAATTGTTTTATGTTCTTGCATAATGTTCACTTGTTGTATTTGCCTATGGGCCAAGAGAGCACCTGCTCCTGTTGTCCCCAATGCCATGTGGGGAAATAGCGTGATTTCCAGTTATTTTCGATACATCAATGATGATAGGTTTGAAGTTGGAATTACTTTTAGTGCATCTGGAGAAATGCTTACAATTCCACTTTTTGTTTGCATTTACGATGCGAATTTGGAACGCGATGTTCAAGATGTTCATATAACTGAAATGAAAGTAAATCAGGATATCGTTGAAATAAAAACGGAGGGCGGTGGGGCATTTTTATATTCAATCAAAGAACATAAAGTATTTTGTGAAAAAATCCCCCAAGGTAAAATTATGGAAGTAACGGAAAATGTCTTTACCCTTGTATCCCGTAAAAAGGCAAATTGAAGACACAGACAGGCGTCTGGTGAAAAAGTCCTTGCAGAACCTAAATGATTGTTTTCGAACAATATGCATATTTGCATGTCTTAT
>JAFYIW010000036.1 GCA_017538465.1 Victivallales bacterium | reverse complement strand
TCATTTTCCGCCTCGTCCTGTTCTTTGTCCTCGTCATAGACGACTTCCCTGTCCTCCTGGGCATGTACGGACACCATGGCACACCAGACCATCAGGCAAAGCACACTCGTGAGGAGCCGCCAAAACTTGTTATGATTTTCCTTCATGAGTCTAAATACTCCTCGATTTGTGGGGAAGTGGAATCGAAATGGAATCACCCGACAATGTATTGCCTTTTTGCGCTTTCACCACTCAAGACATGAAAAAAAACGTCGAAAAATGCAGAAATCACTGGAAAAGCCTTCGGGGGGAGCGGCTAGCCGCCAGAATTGGTCGGTGCGCAGAATTGCCGGATGGCATCCGTGAGCTGCGGGGGCAGGGGGATGATCCGTCCCTGCTGCCGGGAGACGGCGGCGAGCTTCACCTTCCCCGTGACCAGGCGCTCCTCTCCGCGCCGGACCTCGCTGGAGATGACTAGGCTGGCCTTGCCCAGCTGGGACACCACCGACCGGACCTCCAGCAGGTCGTCGTAGTGGGCGGGATGATGAAAATCCAGCTCGCAGTGGACGACCTGGAGGAGAACTCCCGCCGCCTCCAGGGCGCGGTAGGTCAGCCCCTGCGAGCGCATCATCTCCGTGCGGCTGATCTCAAAGTAGTTCAGGTAGTTGGCGTGATAGACGACGCCCATCTGGTCGGTGTCGCCGTAGGTCACGCGGATTTGGTGGGAAAATGGCATCATTGGGAATTGGCATTCAGGAGTCAGGTTTCGTGTTTCGGCGGAAATCACGCATGGCGTTTCCAGGCCATCAGCAGGGCGAAAAGCGTCAGCAGCGCGGGCGCGAGGCCAACGCAGAGCAGGGTGACTTTCCGTTCAATGCGGTCAAGCTCATGGCGCAGCAGATGCAGTTCCTGGCGCTGGTGTTCGCGCAGTTCCTCCTGCCGCCTGGCCTCCTGGGCCTCCAGCGCGTTCAGTTGCCGCTGGATTTCAGGATCGTCAATTGCTCCCTGCACGGCAATTTGCCGGAACTGCTGCCGCAGGGATTCGCCCGCCTGGTAGGCCTCCGCGTCGAGTTGCTGGATGCGCCGTTCCGCTTGGTGGCCAAGCTCCTCGAGGCGCTGGAAGGTGCGCGTCTGCCGTCCGCGGGAACGCAGCCGCATGAGCCGGCCATCCGCGCAGAGATATTCCGCCGCATTGGTCAGCAACGTGCCATTGTCGGAGATGAGATTCTCCTTGCTGTTTCCCTGAAGGTCGGTGGTCTTGTCCATGCACAGGGAGTTGTGCAGGAAATCCGTGTCGCCGACCAGCAGGGCCTTGGCATGCTCCCCTTCGACCAGCAGCGCGACGGGATAGGCATGCTCGTCCGGCTGGAAATCCAGGAGGATGTCTCCTGGGGTGCGCTGCGCCTCGTAGGTGGCCAGCAGCCGCGAGTCGGTGGTGGTGGTGGCCAGCGGGGTGACCCGAATGCCCTCGCGCTCCGTGAAATCAAAGCTTCCCGCGCAGAACATGGCCAGATTGCCGAGATGCGCCGTGAGGGGACACTTCGGATTGAGCTGCTCCGTGCGCAGGGTAAGCAAGGTCGGCAAAGTCTCCATGCCTCGGACCGTGTTGGTCATCGGAGTGGCCAGCGTCCGGTCCGCCACGACTTTGGTGGAGTGGAAGGTGATGCCCCAATCCTGCAGCAGGGTAGGCAGGTTGGAGGGCTGCGGGGCGGCAAAGCGCCCTTGCCGCTGCGCGTCCGCACGACTGAGCGGATCCAGCAGCGCGATCAGCGCACCGCCGTTTCGCAGATACTCGGCAATCCGTTGTTCCTGTTCAGGAGTGATGCCTTTGGGGTGGATTAGCATCAGCAGATCCAGATCCGGCGGCAGTTGCTCCAGCTGGGAAAACGGGACAATGGTGAACTGAGACTCCAGTTGCCCGATGCACCACCACGTCGGCAGCAGATGGTTGGTCTGCGGGTTGACATGCTCCAATACGGGCAAAGTCGAGTAGAGCCCCAGGCGACGTTTGGCCGAACGCTGGGTGGCGGCGATGGCACGCGTCACCTCGTACTCCAGCAGGTCCGCCTCGTCCAGCGGAAAGTCCGCAATGACCAGAGTCGGATGGGAGGCCTCTGCCGGCGTGAACACCGCGCCCAGGAACCACAGGTCGCCAAGACTGCCGATCTGCGGCTGAAGCCCGCAGTCCTGGGCGGCCAGCTGCGATGCGTCGTCCTCCGGGTTGTGACAGCGCAGAGTAAGCCGGCCATGGCTGGCGCGCACCAGTTCATTCAAAAGTTCCTCGACGCGGCTGGCATGGTTGCGGATGGGCGCCGGAAGTTCCGGGAAGGTGCGCGAATAGTAGAAGTCAATGACGACCGGCGTGCTCAAGTCACCAAGAATGGAACGGGTCCCCTCATCCAGGGTGTAGTACTTGTCCGCGGTACAGTCCAGACGCCCCGGAAGCCGCTCGAAGACGGGAAGCAGGATGGCCAGAACCAGCCACAGCAGAAGGATTGCGGCAGTGCGGCGCCGGCGTCGGGCAAGATGCCGTTGGCGCAGCCGCAGGATGGCGAAGGTGAGAAAGAAGGTCGTCCAGGCGAAAAACAGATAGACTGCCCGCAGGGAGAGGATTCCTCTGGGAAATTCCTCGAAGTGGCGGATGAGGCTCAGGGAGGCGACCGTCTCGATGAGTCCATTTGGACAGCCCCATTTGATCATCATCAGGTTGAAGGGACGGAAGCCCGCCAGCAGCAACGCCAGCCCGACGGCGATGGCGCACAGTCCGCTGGCGAAGGGCGTGCGGGTGCAGACGCTGGCTGCCTGTCCCAGCGAGAGGAACAGCGCCGCGCAGCAAAGGCAGCCGAAATAGCCGGTGAAGACGGGCCCCCAGTCGGGATTGCCCAGCCAGGCGCAGACCAAGGCGAAGGGCGTGGTCAGCAGCAACCCGACCAGGAGGACGCACAGCCCCGCCAGGAATTTGGCCAGGACCAGCGTCTCCAGGGAGACGGGCATGGAGAGCAGCAGTTCGGCCGTGCCGTCGCGGTATTCGTTGGCCCACTGCCCCATGCCAAGCGCCGATCCGAGGAAAAGGAATAGCCACGGCTGCCAGACGAAAAGGGCGGCGAGGCTGGCGATGTTGGTCTCGATGAAGCCGCCCAGGGTAAGCGTGAGGATGCCCGTCAGCAATAGGTAGATGACCAGCAGGGTGGCGGCCAGCGGCGTGGTCCAGGACACCCGGAGTTCGCGGCGGTAGATGGGAAGAAAATTCCGCATGGGCGATGGGTCAGCAGGTTTTTTGAGCGAAGGTGGCGGCCAGGTCGGCGGGGAGTTTGCCGTCATAGACGAGGCGTCCATTGGCCATCATCAGCACCCGGCTGCCGATTTCCGGCACTTCGTCCAGCAGGTGGGTGGAGACCAGCACGGTGGAATGCTCGCCAAGTTGACGGAGCAGTGCGCGGGTGCCCTTTTTCTGCGCGGGGTCCAGCCCGTCCGTCGGCTCGTCCAATATCAGCACTTTGGGGTGGTGCAGCATTGCCTGGGCGAGGCCAAGGCGATGCCGATAGCCCTTGGAGAGCTGGCTGGCGATCCGCGTCAGCACCGGCTCCAGCTGACACTGCCGGACCGCCTCCGCAATCGCCTCCTTGGCGGCTTTGCCGGTGAGCCCGTGCACGGCCGCGGCGAAGTCCAGCGTCTCGCTGACGCGCAAGGCGGGGTGGATGGGGGCGTTTTCGGGAAGATAGCCCAGGGCCTCGCGGGCCGCCAGTCCCGCCGTCTCCAGCGGGTGCCCCGCGATGGATATGGATCCGGCGTCAGGGGGCAGGAAGCCCGCGACAAGCCGCATCAGAGTGCTTTTGCCGGCGCCGTTGGGCCCCAGCAGGCAGACGACCTGCGGACCGTCGATTTCCAGCGAGATGTCATCCACGACAGTGCGCTTGCCGAAACGCTTGGCCAGATGCTGGAGTTGCAGTGCGGGAGCCGTCATTCCATGTCCTCCTCATGGCCGAAGTCGTGGCGGAGCATGCGCGCGGTGACGCTGGCGAGATGCCGTGTCTTGGCGTCGCCGGCGCCGGCATTCCAGGCGCCCAGGGGCAGCCGCGCGTAGTCCCGGAAAAGCACCGCCCAGTTGAGTTGGGGGAAGACGCCGAGTTCATGGCCCAGCCAGAGCATGGAGAGCAGATGCCGCGCCTCGTCCGCCTCGACCAGTCGGGCGCCTTTGATGGTGCCTGCGGCGCGTCCCAGCCGGTCCAGGAGGGAAAGACGCTGCGGCTCGTTGTTCTGCAAGGCGCATCGCGCCTCCCGCTCATGGCGCTCCAGTATGGCGGCGGCCCGCGTGACTTGACGACACCGCCGATTCAGCGTGTCGCCTAGCGCGAATTCGTTTAGCAGCACCATGATGTTGGCGGGATGCGGACCCTTCTGCGGGAAGAATGGCTGAATGGCCAGGTGCAGCTCATGGCAGGCGTTGGCCAGGGAGTTCTGGCGGTCTTCCATGCAGAGCGCCGGAAGGTGCAGGAATTCGGCGATCTGGATGCCGCTGCCCAGGCTGCTGACGCGGTGGGTGACGGCGCCGAATTCCGCGTCCGTGGCCAGGTGGAAGCGCCGCTGCAACCGTGCGTCAAAGGCCTGGATGACCTGGATGGCCCGTAGCTGATCGCCCTTCTCGCCCCAGATTTCCAGCTGGAGATGCTCTTCGTGGTTGATGCGCGCGATGACGCGGCGGTTGGCGGAAAGCAGCAGATAGACCGGATAGGGACGGTTCAGGAAGGACGCCGGCGCCAGTCCGCAGTGCGTCAGATGGAGGGACTCCGCGCGGTTCTCGGAGGTCGGCTGGATGAGCGTGGCGTCCGCGAATAGCGGGTCCGCTTTCAGGAATTTGAGCAGCAAGTCGGCGGGCTCCGATGCCTCATGGATGGTTGCGCCCGGATAGGGCGGCAACGGGAAGTCGGCCAGGTTGCGGCTGTAGCGGACCACGCCGGAGAGCCGAATCGTCATGTCCGGAAGCATTTGCCGGGGAGCCCACACGGGTGCCAGTGAGGCGGCGCCGGAGGAGTTTTCCGGCAGCGCCCGCACTTCCGCGCAGAGCTGCGTGTAGGTGTCCTCAAGCGGAAGCAGGGACTGGGGGGATTCCTGCGTGAGATCCTGAGTGAAGGCCGTGATTTGCTGCTGAAGCTGCGCGGCGCGCTCATATTGCTCCGCCTTCACGGCGCGCGCGAGGTCCTCCCGAAGCTCCGCCAGCCGAATCTGCGCATACGAGGGCTCGCCGGAGGTCTGCGGAAGACCACTGCAGGAGGCCTTGTGACGGCGCTGTTCAGCCAACGGCTCCCGCAGAATATCTCGCAAATCCTCGCGGAAGGCGCTGAGGCACTCTCGGCAGCCCAGTCGCCGTTGCCTGAGGAGGTCCGACAAGCCCATCCCACAGGTGGGACAGCGCTTTTCCGAGGACTTCGCCTCCCCAAGCTTGGCCAGACGTTTGAGCTCCTCCAGGGGAACCGGCAACTTGACGCCGGTTTCCTTGCTGTTCTCCTCCAATACTTGCAGGAAGCGCGACAGGTCGGCCTGGTCGGGCATCGTCGTGATGGCGCATTGCAGACAGAGGTTGTGGTCCTGCTGCCCGTCGGGGCCGTATGCCCGGATATGCACGCAGGCAGGACGGATATGGCATTTTTCACAAAGCATGGCAAGCGGCGGCGGGCGGCACCCGCACGGAGAAGTTGCGTCTGGGAAAGTCGATGTTGAATAATATACTTGTCTTCACAAACTCCGTATTAGACATTACATTATTGGACGTGCCAACCATGCCGGGGTGCTTTGCAGGATGAGGCGAATTTTGAGACGGCCTCGGACATGCAGGGCTGAGAACACACCCGAGAACCTGATTGCGTTTAATCACGACGGAGGGAGATTTGGATGGACGGCGCTAGTGGGATTTAAGCGACACCACACTAGACCGCCGGATTCGGATTCTCCTGACGCATTGCCATTGGAAGGAGAATGCCGATGAAGGCCCAGACTCTCTCTACTCAACTCGAATTTGCCCGGGCGGGGAAAACGACTCCGCAGATGGAGGCGGTCGCCCAGGCCGAAGGCCGGACCGTCGAATTTATCCGCGACGGCGTGGCGGCCGGACGTATTGTGATCCCCGCCAATCATGGCCACAAGTCCCTTCAGCCGATGGGCATCGGCCGTGAGCTGAAGACGAAGATCAATGCCAATATCG
This sequence comes from Victivallales bacterium, assembly GCA_017538465.1. Lineage (GTDB taxonomy): Bacteria > Verrucomicrobiota > Lentisphaeria > Oligosphaerales > Oligosphaeraceae > RGIG1601. The sequence continues at coordinate 6,149 of JAFYIW010000036.1, read as the reverse complement.
GCACGTCACCGACCTCCAGCTGCGTCGCCAAGGAACTCGAAAAGCTGGACGCGGCCGTCAAATATGGCGCCGACACCGTGATGGACCTCTCGACCGGGGACCATCTTGAGGAGACCCGGCGCACCATCATCGAACACTCCGTCGTCCCGATTGGCACCGTCCCTATCTACGAGCTGGTCGCCCGCTCCGGCCAGGGCGATGACGATGAAATCGACTTCTCCCGCGAGGCGGTCATGGCGGTGATCCGCGACCAGGCCGCCCAGGGAGTGGACTATATGACGATGCACTGCGGCATCCGCCCGTCCATGCTCCCCGCCGCCCGCCGTCGCAAGATGCGCATCGTCTCCCGTGGCGGTGCGCTCATCGCACGGTACATGGCCCGCACTGGCCACGACAATCCCTATTATGAATTTTATGACGAGATTCTGGACGTCTGCCGTGAATACGACATCACCATTTCGCTGGGCGATGGCCTTCGCCCTGGTTGCCTGGCCGATGCCTCGGACGAGGCGCAGTTCGCCGAATTGGCGCAGCTGGGAGAGTTGGCGCAACGTGCCAAGGCGGCTGGCGTGCAGGTGATGATTGAAGGTCCTGGGCATATCCCGCTGGACCAGGTGGAGATGAATATGCGCCTGGAACAGCAGCTCTGCCATGACGCGCCGTTCTATGTCTTGGGACCTGTCACCATGGACTGCGCACCCGGCTATGACCACATCACCAGCGCGATCGGAGCCGCCGTGGGGGCCTGGCATGGCGCGGCGATGCTCTGCTACGTGACGCCCAAGGAGCACATCGGCCTGCCGAACGCCGAGGATGTCCGTCAGGGCGTCATCGCCTACAAGATCGCCGCCCACGTGGCCGATATCGCCAAGCACATCCCCCATGCGATGGACCGCGACAACGCGATTTCCGACGCCCGCGCCGACTTTGACTGGAACCGCCAGTTCGAACTCGCTCTTGACCCCGAAAAGGCACGCTCGATGCGCGAAGAGGCCCTCCGTGAACGCAACCAGGACGGCTCGACGACCAACCACGAGCATTTCTGCACGATGTGCGGCGCGAAGTTCTGTTCCTTGCGCGTCAGCAAGGAAATCTGAAAGATGGACCGCAGAAAACTCCAGCTCTACGCCATTACCGACCGCCACTGGCTGAATGGGCGCACGCTCGAATCGCAGGTGCGGGAGGTGCTTTTAGGCGGGGCGACGATGCTCCAATTGCGCGAGAAGACGCTCTCCGAGACCGAGTTCCTCGCTGAAGCAGGAAAAATCAAATGCCTCTGCGAGGAGTTCGGCGTTCCGCTGGTCATCAACGACAATGTCGCCATCGCGCAGGAAATTGGTGCGGGAGTGCATCTGGGGCAGGGCGACATGGAGTTGGTCAAGGCTCGCCAAATCCTCGGAAGCGAAGCCGTCATCGGCGTTTCCTGCAAGACGGTCGAGCAGGCTTTGGAGGCCGAGGCCAATGGTGCGGACTACCTCGGCGTGGGGGCGGTCTTTCCGACTTCCACCAAGACCGACACCCGAACCATTGAACGCGCCACGCTCGTGGAAATCTGTCACGCCGTGCGGATCCCCGTGGTCGCCATTGGCGGCATCACGCTCCAGAACGCCCACAAACTCGTGGGAACCGGCATCGCGGGCGTCGCGGTGATCTCCGCACTCTTCGGGGCGCCATCGCCGCGCATTGCGGCTCAGGCTTTCAAGTCTCTGGATTTCAGTCATTAGGCCTACAGGTCTTCGGGGACTACGGGGATTTCTGAAACTCAATAACTTTAACCTTTACCCTTTACTCTTTAGACTTTGAAAACAGTACTTTCCATCGCCGGCTCCGACACCATTGGTGGTGCGGGCATCCAAGCCGATTTGAAGACCATCGCCGCCCACGGTCTCTACGGCATGACTGTGATTACGGCGCTGACCGCCCAAAATACCCTGGGCGTCCAGGCCATCCACGAAGCCCCGCCGGAATTCGTGCGGCAGGAAATCGACAGCGTGTTCTCGGATATCGTGCCGGACGCGGTGAAAATCGGCATGGTCTCTTCGGCGGCGATTATCCGTGTGATTGCCGAACGGCTGCGCTTTTATGGCGTGAAACGGCTCGTGGTGGATCCCGTGATGGTCGCCACCAGCGGAAGCCGCCTGCTTGTCCCCGAGGCGCAGACGGCCCTCCAGCAGGAGTTGCTTCCGCTGGCCACGGTGATCACCCCAAATCTCCCCGAGGCGATGGTCCTGAGTGGAATGGATATCACTTCCCCTGACGAAATGCTTGCCGCCGCTCAGAAAATCGGTGCGATGCTCCCTGGAGCGGTGCTGGTCAAGGGCGGTCATCTCGCCCAGACCGCCGATGACTTGCTATGGATAGATGGGCAGACGCAATGGTATCACGCTCCCCGCATCCCTACTGAAAATACCCACGGGACCGGCTGCACGCTCTCCTCCGCCATCGCCTGCGGACTGGCCAAAGGCCTCGCCGTGCCGGAGGCGGTGCGTCAGGCCAAGGAATATATCACCGCCGCACTCCAGCACGACCCCCGCCTCGGTCACGGCAATGGCCCGCTGAACCACGTCTGGAAATTTAAAGGCTAATGCTAAAAATCCCGTTCGTCCCGGTTGCAGTTTATTCCAGCATTTCCAGCAGTTCGCGGTGAATGCGAATCAGCTGCAGGTCGGAATCCTGTACGTAGTGGGTGCCCATCAGATGACGGCCGATTTTGCGCAGAGGCGGCGTGTCAAAGCCGGTTTGCTGGGCATTTCCGATGATGTCCAGGGCATTCAGCAGCCGTAGTGCGGCCTCGGGCGGGTTCTCGCCGTATTTCTCGCGGAGCATCCAGAGTAGTTCGTAGTCCTCGAAGCCATCGCGCACCAGCCCTGCGCGAAGGGCGGGGTAGGGCAGAGACAGGTGGTCGGGGGCAGGGTAGAAGAGCGAGCCGTCGCCATTGCCGTTGGGGTAGGTCTCGGCGTTGGTCCACGGGTTGACCTTCCAGTAGTCGAGTCCCCAGTAGAGATAGCCCTGCGAACCGTATTTGAAGAGCCACCAGCCCAGCGCACGATGTCCCGTGCCGAAATAGTCGATTTTCCAGCTGTCTGGATAGGTAGTGGTGAAGGTCCCGATGCAGGTGTAGGCCCAATACTGCTTGCCGGCCGCCTTGCACTTCTCGCCAAAAGCGGCATCATAGATGTCGGCATGGGGCACGAAGATGTCGATGTCGTCGAAGTAGGTCTCTTCGTTGTCGTGGCACGAGGTCAAGATGAGGTTCAAGTGGCTGCCCTGGCGATGCACCCAGCGGCAGATCTTCTTCATGTCTTCCGCGTATTTGGGCTGCGGCTCGTCAAAGAGATACATGTAGAAATTCTGGTAGATGCCACGCTCGACCAGATGCTGCTCGAGCAGACGGAAACGCTGGGAGCGCCAGTCCTCCTCAGAGGGAATGGGGTTCTCGCGGCAGACATCTGGCGCGTTGAGGCTCAGGAAGGTGTTGCGCCCTTGGGCATACCAATAGTCGTATGCGGCATCCCATTGGGTCCAGTCGGCGAGGATGGTGCCGTCGGGCCCATCGGAGAAGACGGTGTTCCATGGGAGGATGGCGCTGCTGGCGAACTCGTCGGCGTCCAGACGATATTCGATGCATTGCTTGAACCAGGCCTCCTGGAGCTCCTTCGTCCAATTCGCGCCATAGTATTGGGGCTTGGAGCCTTCGTTGCGATGAATCCAGCAGGTCTTGAGACGTCCATGACGCGGAAGCACCACGTTGTGGACTACGACTTCCGCCGCAATGGCCTCCGTTCGGCCATTGCCGAAGTCCACCGAGACCTCCCCCGTATAGCGGCCAGCCGTGGCATCCGCAGGAACATTCACCGTGAACCAGACGGACTGGTTGGTGAAGGGCGTCAGGGCAAAGGGCGCATTGGGGCAGAGCGGGTCGGGATAGAGGCCCTTCTCGCCGAAGCCAAAGGGTTCTGGCGTGGGCTTCGTGACGGGGATGTACCCCACCACGTTCAGACGCGATTCCAAAGTGGCGCCAGTCTCCTCGTGAATCAGAAGGCTCGCAGTGACAGAGACTTGTTGCTGCGGTTCCGTTCCGCTGTAAACCAAAAGCTGGAGGTTCTCTCCTTCCCCCTTGGCCGCATCCAAATGCAATGCGTCCAGGATTTTCCTTTCGTCGGGAAACTGGTCCTGACGGAGTTTCAAGGTGGCAGGAAGAATGACGACACCTGGCTCTGCGCCGTCGTTTCCCTGCCTACTGTAGAAGGATGCATTGCGGAGGAGCGCCTCGCCCTTCGGCGGGGTGTGGGTGTCAATCCATGCTTTCTGCTCCGCTTTGCGGGCGGGGTCACGGAGCATGGCCAATTCCTCCTGTAGCCGTTGCAGGGTGAAGGATTGATAGGCGCTGGGGGATTCTTTGGCGAGGATGGCCTGTGCGTTCTCGAGCTTGGTGTAGAAGCGTTCGCAGTAACTCCGCCAGGCGGCGGCGGTGTAAGGCTCGTCGCTGAGCGCGAGATGCTTGAGGATGATGGTATGCGAAGCGTCTGGACGGCTCAGGAAAAGATTCCAGCTGGTCATCTGATGAGACAGCATCTCCCTGGCGGTGATGTCTGCGGTCAGCATGAAACAGGTCGTGTCTTCACCGCCCGTCAACTCGAAATTGGTGTTGGTGGTGTCGCCGTTGGCGTCGTCGATGCGCAGTTCAATGGTGAAGGTGTCGCCAGGGTTGTAGATGGTGAACGTCAGGTATTCACGTTGGAGCCAGTCGGTTTCGAGCAGCCCTTTGCCCAAGTCAAGGATGATGGCCGGCCATTCTTCCTCGCCCTCTTTCCAGGCAGGATAGTCGATTTGCCAGCCATTGTCAGCCTTGGCGATGGTGGCGCTACGCGCGGTCAGGCCAGTCGCCAGCGGCTCCTGCGTCAAGTCACAGAGCGGGATTTCCTCGGTGGCCAAGAGGGAAAGTGTGCAAAGAAGCAGCAGAAAAATGGTGGTGTGGCGCATCATGGTGGTATGGAGAGATGAGATGGGAGTGGTGGTCAGAAATTGAGAGTGGACTCCGAGGTCAGTTCACCGAAGAAGGTCTCGCCCTTGCGCAGTTCGCGGGTGCGGAAGGAGGTGGCGGGCGCAGTTGGCATGACTTCGCCGGTGACGAGGTCCCGGAGTCGGCGGGGTTGCGGAAAATGTATTGTGACGGCGCCATCCCGCGTGGCGTGGACGGCCAGGTAGCGCCCGTCGGTGTAGAGGACGCATGTCTCGTCGGTCCACAGATGCGCGCCGCCTTTCTGGCAGGCCATCCGCAGGAGTTCACGGGGCAGTTCGGGCGTGGCGCAGAAGAGCGCGTGGTCCCGCAGGACGACGGCGGCGGAGCCGTCCGGCCAGGTGGCCAAGATTTCGTCGCCTTCGGCGGGAATGACGCGGAAGAGCATCTTCTCCGATGCAGTGACCTTCCAGGAGGAAAGACCGTATGCTTTGCCTCCTGGAGTGATTTCCACCTTGCCGGGAGCGTCGTCGCCTTCGCCCAGGAGTTCCGTGCGGAATCCCGTGAGGGCTTCCGCCTCGTCCAGCGAGGTGCCCCGCTCTGGGTCCACGATGCCGGCCGCCGTGTGCCAGATGGCGAATTTGCCCGCCAAAGCAGTCTTGAGGCGGTTGCGTTGCGCATCGTCCAGCACCCAGGCGTTGGACAGCAGCACGACTGGGGAGGGCACCTTGCCGTCCAGCAGGTCGTCCAGGAGATATTGTCCGAAGGAGGCTCCCGTGCGGGCGAGGGTGGAGCGCAGGTCGTAGAGGCAATTCCAGGAGACCTTGGCGTCATTGGCGGCGTAGAGCAGCGACCGCTCGTCCAGGACGCTGGCGAGTTGCGGAGAGTAGGGCACGGGCTGGAGGAGTTTTTCCTGGTCGGGCTGCCGCACGGGGTCCATCGCGTTCTGCCAGAGCGGCTTTTCGTCGAACCACCCGAAGCCGCTCAAGTCCATCCACCAGCTGGCGGCGTTGCGGATGAGCTCGTGGGCGTTGTTGCGCAGGAGAATCTGCGCGGAACTCCATTCGTCGGGGGCGCAGAAGGTCCAGTCGCTGTAGTGGCGCAGCCGGGCGACGTGGGTGCGCGTGTCGTCCTCGAAGAGCCAGAGTTTTCCGGCGTTCAGGACGGACTCGACGGCGGTCATCGCCAG
>JAFYIW010000303.1 GCA_017538465.1 Victivallales bacterium | reverse complement strand
GGAGAGGTGAGAACGGGAGGGCCGCGCTCCAGCGCGCCCTTCGAGGTTAGAGGTGGAGGTGAGACGGGAACTAGCCTTGTCACCGACACAAAAACGATAAACTTTACCCTTTACCCTTTGAACTGTAAACTTTCACGGCACTGGCACGGTATCCAGGACCTGTTTGACGATTTGGGCGGAGGTGACTTCTTCGGCATCCGCCTCGTAGGTCAGAGTCACGCGGTGGCGTAGAACGTCCGGCGCGATGGTCTTGACGTCTTGTGGCGTGGTGTAGCCACGGCCGTCCAGCAGTGCCTGTGCCTTGGCGGCCTGCGCGAGAAAGATGGTTGCGCGAGGCGATGCGCCATATTGGATGAGCGGCTTGAGCTTCTCCAGATGGTATTTTTCGGGGTGGCGGGTGCACTCCACCAGATTGACGATATACTCCTCGATTTTATTGTCCATGAAAATCTCGTCGGCCAGTTCACGGATGCGCGCGACATCATCGGGGGCGATGATTGGCGTCACGGGCGGCAATTTCTGGCTGTTTGCCATTCGCTGGAGAATCTTGAGTTCTTCGGCGGGGCTGGGGTAGTCCACCATCACCTTGAACATGAAGCGGTCCATTTGCGCTTCGGGGAGCGGGTAGGTGCCTTCCTGCTCGACTGGATTCTGCGTCGCCATCACCAGGAACGGGGCGGGCAGGGGATAGGTGTGGTCGCCGATGGTGACTTGGCGTTCCTGCATGGCCTCCAGAAGGGCGCTCTGGACCTTGGCGGGAGCGCGATTGACTTCATCGGCCAGAATGAGGTTGGCGAAGATTGGCCCCTGCTTGGTGGTGAACTCGCCCGATTTTGGGTTATAGACCAGGGTGCCGATGACATCAGCGGGCAGAAGGTCGGGGGTGAACTGGATGCGGTGGAAGGTCGCCTGGATGGCCTGTGCCAATGTGGTGACCGTGAGCGTTTTCGCCAGACCGGGTACGCCTTCAATCAACACGTGGTTGTTCGTGAGCATTGCCTCCAGAAGGCGGTCGACGAGCGCACTTTGTCCCACGATTACTTTGCCGATTTCATTGCGGATGGCCTGCAGAGTGACGGCTTCCCGGGCGACTTTTTCGCTGATTTGCTTGACGTCAATGGACATGGTAGTTGAAAAAATTAAGAAGTGACAAGTGACTTAAATGGCATCTTGCCCTATAGACAAGCCGCTCGTAAAAAGGTTCCAGTGTCGATGAAAGAAGTCATTCGGGTGGGCATGAGGCGGAAATGGCATGGCGTCTGATATATCCGTTTATTCATTCAAGATCCTATCTGGTCATTATATTAGAGAAGTTTTTCCCTTGGGGTCTTTCTGTATGGAGTCTTAAATGAAACGAGTGGTTTTATTGGCTGTAATGTGTGCCAGTTTGCTGGCAGGCACAGAAGATTTGGTGTCCCATCGGCGGGCGTTCCGCGCGAAATTGGCGGCGGAGCCTGTGGCGGCAATTGCGGAGGGGCTTCGGGATTCGGACGCGGTAATTCGCCGTTACTGCGTCTATCAGGATTTCCTGCGCAATGGCCCTGATGCCGTGGAAGGCTGGGGGGATTTGCTAGATGATCCGGACGAGCAGGTGCAGTTGGCGGTGGTGGAGTGCCTGGCCAAATTGCCGACGGAGAATGCCCGCCGCCAAGCGATGGGGAAGACCTTCGTGGCGAACTCGAAGTTCCCAGTGGTGGTGCGGCAGGCTTTACGGCTGGATGCCGCGGCTTTCAATTTCCATCGGGTCAATGTGCTGCTTAAAAATGATCCCACCTACGACCATATCGTCGAGGTGAAAGAATCCATCCAATTGCCAGACGACCGCTGGCTGATGCACACCGACCCCGCCGAAACCGGCCACACGAAAAAGTGGTTCGAGGCGGATTTGGACGAGACGGGCTGGAAGGCGGTCAAGTGCGAGGCCTGGGAGGGGCAGGGCTTTCCTGGCTACGACGGCGTGGCCTGGTACCGCATCCGCTTCAATGCTCCGCCCAAGGGCGATTGCGTGGGCGCCAATCTGCAATTCGGCGCCGTGGACGAGCAGGCGTGGGTCTGGCTGAACGGCAAATATGTCGGCCAGCACGCCATTGGCCCGGAGGGATGGGATGTCGCCTTCTGGCTCAATGTCGGAGACGAAATCGCGTGGGATGCCGAGAATCTCCTGGTGGTGCGCGTCGAGGACAGCAAGATGGCCGGCGGCATCTGGAAACCCATCGAACTTCAGACACTGATCAGCAAGTAGCAGGAGGAGGTAATGATGAAGAATTTCAATCAAGGCTTGCTTCTCGTCCTGGCATTGAGTCTGGGAATGGTTTTGTGTGCTCAGGAGACCGTGGTCGCCGAGTGGGATTTCGGCGTTCGACAGGACGCCACGGTGGATGGCAGAATCGACGGCGGTTTCCTGCGTGGCACCACCGCCATCAAGGACGGCTGGCTGAGGATGCCGTCCGGCACGGTGTTCACCGAAAAGGAGGGCTTCCAGGTCTCCAAGGCGGTCCATCCTGAACTGGCCCCGTCGGGCGCCTTCCGCATCGAGGTCACGTGCCGGCTGCGCGAGGGCGAATTCAACAAGGAACTTCAGACGCTCTTCGACTCCAGGTATTTTCTGGACACCGGCGCGGCCGGGCGTCCCGAGAGTTTCCATGGCTTCCTGTTCGGAGTGATGCGGCGGGACGACGGGCGGGCGGTTCTGCATGTGGCCCTCGGCTTCGCGGCGGATGGCTGCCGCGTTTACAGCACGCCGTTTGAGGTCACGCCCGGTCGGGAGCAGGTCTTCGCGATGGAGTACGATGGCGTCGGCGAGGTGGCCTTCTGGGCAGATGGCCATGAGGTGGACCGCAAGGCGGTCGCTCCCGGCGGACCGGTTGCACCCGCCATCTACGCCGCGACGATTGGCGACCGCATTGGCCAGAACCACTATCGCTTCCAGGGCGACATCCGGAAGGTACGTCTGGTTACGATGGAAACCCCGAAGGCCAAGCCGGCGGAACTGGAGGCGGCCGAGACGGTGGTCGCCGAATGGGATTTCTCCGTGAACACAAACGGCACGACGGATGGACGAATTGCCGACGGCTTCGTGCGCGGCGCCACCGCCATCGAGGCCGGGTGGCTGCAGATGCCCGCTGGAACGGGCTTCACCGAGCCGCAGGGCTTCCAGGTTTCCAAGTCCATCCACCCGGAACTGGCCCCGCAGGGCGGCTTCCGCGTCGATGTCGTGGCGAAGTTGGACGAGGGGGTGGAGGAGAAGAATCAGCAAACCCTCCTGGATACCAAGTATTACCTTGACTTGGGACCGCAGAGTCGCGAACCTGCCTTCCATGGCTTCCTTTTCGGGCTGATCAAGGGCTCCAACGGCAAAATCGCACGATTGCGGATTTACCTGGGCTTCCAGTCCGACAGCGTCATGGCGGAGAGCGACTTTTTCACTCCGAAGGCTGGCCAGGAACAGATCTTCTCCGTGAGCTATGACGGCCGTTCACAGGTCACGTTCCGAGTGGACGGAAAGGACGTGGGGAGTGTCGCCGTGACGCCGGGCGGGTCCATCGAGCCCTCCATCCAGCGTGCGGTGATTGGCGACCGCTACGGCGCGAACCACAACCCCTGGCGTGGCGCCATCCGCAAGGTGACGCTGACCGCATTCCCTGCCGTCCCAGAGCCAGAGCCGCTGCCTGCGGGCGAGTCCTTGCTTGCCGAGTGGGATTTCAGCGTGAAGACCGACGCCACGTTGGACGGGCGAATTGCCGATGGCTTCGTGCGCGGCAAGACGGTCGTCGAGAACGGCTGGCTGGTGATTCCCAACGGCACAGGCAATATGGAGCCACAGGGCTTCCAGGTCTCCAAATCTGTCCATCCGGAGTTGGCTCCGCAGAGTGGCTTCCGTGTGGAGGCGGTGGCCAAACTGCGCGAGGGCGAATTCGATGCTACGCCGCAGACGCTCTTCGATGCAAAGTACTACCTGGACGTGGGCCCCCAGAGCCGAGAACCCGCCTTCCACGGCTTCCTCTTTGCGTTGGTGCGAGGCACTGGCGGAAATGCGCGGCTGCGCCTCTTCTTGGGCTTCAAAAACGACAGCGTGATGGTGGAAAGCAAGTTCTTCGAGCCGAAACCTGGCCAGGAGCAGACTTTTGCAGTCTCCTATGATGGTGCAAGAACGGTGACTTTCTGGGTGGACGGGCAGCCGCTGGGAAGCCATGCCGTGAAGCCTGGCGGCTCAATCGAGCCAGCGGTTTTCCCGGCGGTGATTGGCGACCGTCACGGCTCGAACCACAATCCCTGGCGCGGCGAAATCCGCAAGGTACGGCTGGTCACCTTCCCGGCGGCGTTGGCGTTCCTGACCGTGCCTGGCCGCCATGCCTTTGTGCGTGGCGAAAAGGATGCCGCAGTGAAGTTGAAAATCCACGCGGTGAAGTCGTTCCAGCCTGGGGCAAAGGTGCGTCTGAGCCTGGCGGCGATTCCCGAGGCGGTTGTCGAAACCACGTTGCCTTTCTCGCTGGAGGAGAATACCGACTGTGAAATCGCCGTGCCTTTCCCGGCGGACTACGCGGTGGGCGACTATGCGGTGAAACTCGAACTGCTGGGTTTTCTCGCGAATGGCGAAACGGCAAAGAGCGTGTTGGAGGACCAGTTCTCCATCGGTCCCAAACAGCCACAGGACGACTTTCCGATCATCCTCTGGAGTGGCGGCCTTCCGATGGACACTCTGCTGTCTCACGGCATGACTCATGAACTGCATTGGTTCATGCATTTCCTGATCAAATATGGCAAAGAGTCACTCCAGCAGCAAGTCAACCTCCGCCTGGATGAAGCGGTTGCCAAGGGGGCTCGGCTGGTGAATCAGTTCTCGGTGAGTGGATATTTTGTAGAGGACTATCCACGCATGCGGGCGGATGGCACCGTGGTGCCCAATGGCGTCGAGGCCGCCAATCCCGAGTTCCAGGAGAAGACGGTGCAATGCGCCATTGACTTCGCCCAAATTACCTCCGAGCATCCAGGCTGTGATGCCGTATTGCTGAATTCCGAGGTGCGTGACAGCAGCGTCCCCTCATTCGGCTCCAGCGACCCCAAGGCCTTCGAGGACTTCGCCGGTTTCCCTGTTCCTGCCGAGGCGGTGGCCAAGGATGGCATCAACTGGAGAAGCAAGCCAGATTTTCCGCTGGACCGCGTGATTCCCTACGATGACCCGATGCTGGTCTTCTATCGCTGGTTCTGGACGGTCGGCGATGGCTGGAATGTCGTTCAGTCCAAACTCACCGAGGCCCTCCATGAACACCACAAGCTGCCGATGTGGACGTGGTTCGACCCCGCCGTGCGCGTGCCGCCGCTGTGGGGCAGCGGTGGAGGCGTTGACGTGATCAGCCAATGGACCTACGGCTATCCCGACCCCATGCGAACTGGCGGGGCCACCGACGAACTCTTCGCGATGGCGGCGGGGCGCCCCGGCCAGAAGGTGATGTCGATGACACAGCTCATTTGCTATCGCAACCAGACCGCCCCCGTCAACGAGAAGGTCGACAATCCGCCCTCCTGGATGAAGGGCAACGAGACCGCGGGCTTCATTTCCATCCCGCCGGATTCGCTGACCGAGGCGACTTGGGCCATCATCGCGCGCCCTGTGCAGGGCATCATGTATCACGGCTCCAACTCCGTGTGGGGCGAAAACGAAGAGTTCTACAAGAAGCAGCCCAACTCTGGTCATGCGCCATATTGTACCACGAATCCCGACACCAAGGTCGCAATGGCGAATGTCCTCAACAACGTCGTGAAGCCCTTGGGACCCACGTTGAAGCGGATTCCCGCCAGACCAGCCGAGGTGGTGCTGCTTCATAGTTTCGCCTCGTCAATGTATGCCAAGCGCGGCAGTTGGGGATGGGGCAATGACTGGCTTTCTCATGTCCACCTGATGTTCTCTTGGGCCAATCTCGCGCCTTCCATCTATTATGAGGAGACCATCCTGCGCGATGGGCTGGACGGCGTGAAGGTGCTCGGACTCTTCCACTGCGATGTCCTTACCAAAGAGGTCGTGGACAAAATTCTCGACTGGCAGGCGCAGGGCGGCATCGTCGTGGCGGACGAACATCTGACTCCCGCCATCCTCCCGGACATCGTGATTTACGAGGTTCCCTACGTCCAGGAGAACGACCAGAACAAGGCCGACCTCCAGAAACTCGCGCACGAATTGCGCGAACAGCTGGATGCGTACTATTTGCCATATACGGACGCCGATGACTACGACATCGTCACGCGAACGCGCACCTACGGCGATGCGGACTATGTCTTCGCCATCAATGACAAACGTGCCTACGGGGATTATATCGGCCAGTGGAAGCGCACCATGGAGAAGGGCATGCCCAATGCCGGAAAAGTCACCGTGAAACGCTCGTCCGCAGTGGTTTACGACCTAGTTGCGCATCAGGCCGTGCCGTTTGACTCCAACGATGGCGTGACCACCATACCCGTCCAATATGAGACCAATGACGGGCGGCTCTTCCTGCTGTTGGACAAGCCCATTGACTCCGTGAAGACGGAAGTGCCCGCAGAAGTGTCCGCGGGAGTGGAGCAACTCCTTCGAGCGGAGGTGTGTTCATCGGATGGCAACGCCGTGAAGGCATTGATTCCGATGGAAGTTACAATTATTGATTCCGATGGAAATACCTTGGATGGTTCAGGATACGGTTGCGCCGTCGATGGTCATCTGGAGTGGCGTTTCTCGATTCCGAAGGGAACGCCAACTGGCAAAAAATACAATGTCGTGGTGGCTGACTTGGCCTCCGGCCAGTTCGCTTCGTCTCAGATAGTTGTGAAGTGAAAAGTTTAGAGGTCTGGGCGAATTGGGACATTCCAATCGCCCAGGCAAAGGTTCGTTCGGCGTCGAAGGGATAAGGGAGAAAAGCGATATCCAAGGCTGGCACACAATCGCCCGTTGCAAATTGCTCGCGCCTTTTCCGGCTTATCCCTGGCTTTACTCCTCAACCAGGTCGAAGTGACTGAAGTTGGCGCCGCCCATGAATAAGAATTTGAGGACGTGCTTGCCTTTGGTCAACGGGATGCCAGTTATTTCCGCGACGGTGTCGGGGTTCCAGTTCTTTGCCTCGTGGGCCTTCAGGTTGAATTCGCCGACCAGCAGTCCGTCCACGAAAAGCATCACCCCGAGGCGTGGCGTGTTCGGCGTGCCATAGCACAACTGCACGGCGTAGGGGCCCTCGTGGGTGACTTCAATGGTGTAGTTGAGCCATTCGGTGGGAGCCACATAGCCGATGACATCCTCGTTGCAGTCCACCGACTCGCCTGGGCGGAAGGTGCCGGTCTTGTCGGTATGGTTGGCGGGCGTGGTGTCAAAATACGCCACGTCGGGACCGCCTTCGTCATAGTGCGACATCTTTATCCGGCACGGCGGAACTGGTGCGACTCCCTGGTAGGGCGTGCTGGTCTTTCCCGTGTCGTATGAGATGAGGTGCCAGTCGGGATTGCTGTAGGCGACCTGCCCATTGGCGTCCTGCACCATCACCGCGAAGGCGTGCATGCCCTTGCCGAAGGGAATTGGAATTCCAGTGCGTCCGGGCTTCACGAAATTGGTGGTGCTGTAGAACTTGGGCGTCAGCGAGACCGTGAACTCGTAGGGCGGCTCGGTCTTGTAGTCCACCAAAAAGCCGGAGTCCATCAGATATACTCCAGTGATGGGGGCGTTGGTCTTCTCCGAGGGCGTGGCCTCCACTTGGAAGGTGACCTTGCGCCCCTCGGGCAGCACGAACTCCTCCGCGCCCTGGCTGGCGACTTTGACGGTTGGCGCCTTGTCCTGCGGATACCCCCAGATCTTCACGTAGTCCACCTCGAACTGGTCGGGGAAATTGCCGTCCTTGGGGTCGCCTCCAGAACGGCCGAGCGAGGCGGAGAGGATGGCGGAGAGCGGCTTGATGCAGGTGCCGTGGTGGAAGGCGTCGAAGGTCACGGAATGGTACGGGCTATGGTTCGCGGTGCTTTCAATGAGCTTTCCATTCAGATAATAGGAAATCTCGAAGGGGGTCCATTTGCAGCCCACGACGTAGAAGTCGTTGATGGAACCAGGCAGATGGCTGTTGTAGTTCCAGCTCTTGAGACCGCCGCCGGCGAACATGTGGAGGTTGTGGTCCAGAATGTCGCGGGGTTCGCCGCCAGGCACCAGCGGACGCAGGTAGTAGTCCTCGTAGATGTCGATTTCAAAGCCATCCACGAAGGCGTTGGAGGGACTGGGCACGCAGAGCCAGAAGGCAGACCACCAGCCGTGCTCCTTGCGGAATTTCACCCGCGCCTCGAAATAGCCGTAGAGGAAGCGCGGCTTGCTCCAGAGGCTGACGCCCTCCAGTGCGGTGTGGTCCTTGTTCCAGTCCGCCTGGATAATCAACTTGCCGTCCTCGAAGTGCATCAACTTTGGGTTGCATTTGTAGGCGGACATCTCCCATTTGTCGGTGTCCAGTTCAGGACCGTCGAAGTCGTCCTGGAAGACCACTGGCCAGCCCGCCTTGTCGGGATTGAAGGCAGGATCGATGTCAATGAGGAAAGGAACCTCCTCCACGCTGTCCTCGGGGATGGCATGGCCATGCAGAAGGTTGTCCACGGTGACTGTGCTGCCAGGGGCCAATTGCCAGGAGAGTTCCACCTCCGGATGGTTGGCGAAGAAGGAACTGGTGCCGTGGATGGCGCGGGAACTGCTGTCCACCAGACTGTCCACCAGCAGGAAATAGTCGCCCGCACGGTTCGCGGCCAGCAGGAAGTCCGCCGGAAGCAAATCCAACGACACCTCGTCAGTACTGACGGGAACGCCATTCTCTTTGAATTGAACCGAAAGCAAGGCGGAACCAACATGGTGGACGACCTCCGCCGCAAAACTCGCATCCGCATCGGAAAAGACGATGGCCAATGCGCCGTCTTTGGCTTCCTCCCCGAAATTCTGGATGCGAACCCCAGAAGCCAGATAGGTTTCGGAGTCCTCGGACAAAGCCAGGCGTGGCTGGTCGGGGACGATGGCCAGCACGTCATCTCCGGCCTGGAAGACGCCCTGGCCCGTCAGCGCCAGCAGTCCAGGCGTGGGGAAGCCCTGGATGATGATGGGATTTCCAGAAACCTGGAGTGTCCGCTGGTCAAAGTCCTCCAGCCAATCGATACGCTGAAGTTTCACTTTGCCTTGGTTGCCGCGCAGTTCCAGCGGTCCCGCCGTGTACAGATGGGAACTCTTGCTTCCTGTGATGAGCTTGACGGCCAGGATGTTGCGTCCTTTCCGCAAACGCACGTTCGCCAGATGATTGTCTGGCGCAACTGGCGCCGCGACATTGCCGCCAGGCCCCGTCAGGTCAAAGATGAGTTCGCCATTGAGGTAGTATTCCATCCACCAGTCCCCGCCAGCGCCGATGGTGTAGTCGCAGTCAATGGGCGACTCGATGACCGCAAATGCCCAGCCGCATTTCTTCTCGCCAGGACCGCCCACGTATGGCGCAAAGTCGAGCAGATTTCTGTGGAGTTGAGCGGGCTGCGGCGGAAGCCCCGCAAAATTATCAGGAATTGTCAGCAATTGTCCTGCTTCGGGTTTGAAGTTGGAATCCACGGGACCGAAGACGGTCCACGCCGTCGGGAACGGCACATCGCCGACATATTGCGCGGGAATTTGCTCGACACGGACGGAGGAGAGTTCCAGCTCCGCGCCATTCATCGCGCCAAAGCAGACCTGGAAAAACGCCGTCTCGCCTCTCGGACCGTTGCTCAGATAGAAACTGCATACCTGCGTGCGCCAATCCGGCGAATACTCGAAATATTGCTTCTCCGAGGGAGGATTCCACTCGCCTTTCGCCGTATAGTGATAGATTTCAACGGAGCCCTTGGCTCGCCCGCGCCCACGCACACGGAAGGTCACGCGCACTTGGTCTCCGCTACGTCCAGGCAGACGCTTCCGATTTCGGAAGCCCATCCCGTTTGCCCCGCGAATCTCCTGGATACGGAGCACATTCCGGTCGTCATCGGCACCTGGCAGAACCTGCAGTTTCGCCAACGGCTGGAAGCCCGACCACTCGTGCAGAACCCATTGCGTCGGCTGCCCGTCCTTGTCCAACTCTCTGAATTCGCCGTCCACCAAGAGGATTTCCGCTGATAGCGGGACAATCAAAAAGGCAATGAGCCATGCCAGAAGAATTTTGGAATGCTTGTTCATGATGGGAAAATTGGCAAGTGGTGAAACAAAAGACTTTCTTGTAATATAGACTGGTTTTGGCAATTTTAGGGAAAAATGGTCTTTCGGAGTTAAATTGTGTCCATGCCGACTGACACTGACCAACCTGATCTCCTCGAAGATGCCGACTTGACGGAGTTCCTGGATTTTCAAGATGACTTCCGTGCCGACCCGGCTTTCGTGAAGCGCGAGAAGGCGAGGGCGCAGGAAATCCGCAACTCCCAATGGTGGAAGAACCTCCGTGCCACGGGGAAATGCCACTACTGCGGGCGTGTCTTCCGTCCCCAGGACCTCACGATGGACCATATTGTGCCCATTGCCCGTGGCGGACGCAGCACCCACGGGAACATCGTGCCCGCCTGCAAGGAATGCAACGCCAAGAAGCGCTATCTCCTTCCCTCGGAATGGCAGGAATATCTGGATCACCTGGCTTCGGGTTCCCAGCCATCCCAATAAGCCCACGAGTCTCATAATGGATTTCTATCCCACTCTTCTTGAACTGATTATCAAGACCTCCACGGAATTGCCAGAGGACGTCACAACGGCTCTGAAAAGCCAACTCGCGCAGGAGTCTGCTGGCTCCACTGCCGCTAGCGTACTGGAGACCCTCCTTGAAAATATCCGC
>JAFYIW010000302.1 GCA_017538465.1 Victivallales bacterium | reverse complement strand
TTCCCATCGCAGCAGGTAGGTCGCGTGGGGCTTGAGGGCATCCAGGGGATGCTCCTGGGCAGCTTTCAGGCGACGGGCGTTGGGGATGAAATTGGACTCCGCCACCGTCGCCAGCGAGGCCAGGCCGACAATGCCCGGGGCGCCATGCCAGCGTAGTTCCCAGTTGGTCAGCACCATTTCAGGGTCTTCGAAAACGGGAAGCTTGAAGACGAAGGTATGGAACTCGCCGTCAGGCACAGCCATTTGCGGACTGACGTGGAGGCTCTCCTTCGTTCCGTCCGCATGGGCGACGTTGGCACCGAGTCGGAAGAAGCCCGGCTGACACGTCATCGCCGTGAATTCAATCTGGCGGATTTCCCGAAGCGGCCACTGGACATCCATCTGGTAGAAGGCGCTTTGGCCATCACCGGGCAACTCCGCGACCAATGCATCCGTGGAGGCCACGTTCCGTATGACCCGCTGGATTTTCACTCCGGCGGGTTCCGCGTCGGCGGGAAAGTCAAAGCGCAGATTGGCGGCCGAGAGCGTAAGGGCGAATGCAAACAGTATGAGGGGGAGTTGTCGAAATGTCATGGGAATTCAATGTGATGGGAATGACTCCGGGAAACGTGTCTGTTGCCATACTATAGAGCCGATTCCTCTGTTGTCCGATTCAAACTTCTCGTCTGAAATGCGCATTTCCGCGAAACAAGCGAAAATTGAACCGTTGTCAAGTTAACGATATAAAATTCCCAAAGGAAAGTATATCATTCCCTTATTTTTCATGAATCTCCACGTGGCCGTCAAGATAAGCGACCACCTCGCAGTTCTCGTGGTTTCTGCAGACCACAAATGGCGTCGTCGATGGGTGCACACACTCAATCGGGTCTTTCCCGGCCCACTCCGGCAACAGGACGTATGGGGCGGTCTTGCCGTCACACGTGCAACTCCTAGGCATCTCGGCATCGTCAATCTCATCCAAGGAGTTCGGCAACACGTCGTGGACACATGAATACATAATCAAGTTCAGCGCGACCTGTTTGAGGTTGTCGAAGCACATTTTTTTCGGTGAACCTCCATTTTCCTCGTGTTCACCCATATCCGCAATGCCCCATTTCCCGTTTTCTTTCTTCATCGTGACATCCGCCAGACCGCTTTCAGGGCCCTCTTTGACCTCGCAGACGATCAGGACTTCATCTTCCCCCTTCTCCTCCACAGACTTGATTTCCCCAAAACTGGGAAGACTGTCAAAAACCTTTTCGTTTGCTTCTTCCTTCCTTCCCTGCATCTTCGCCGGCAGATAGTCGAACATCTTGTCGATGTCTTTCTCGGCCACCGCCTTGGCGAATCCCTTGAAAGCCACCACGGCGGGATGCTCGCCTTTCTTTCCTTTTCCGGAGGCGGGATGCTTTCTCCTCCCTTTGCTCTTCCCCTCGGTAGGAGCGGTATCGTCTCCCGTGGCACGGGATTCCTTGTGAACCACCCCTACGTGGCCGTCAAGATAGGCGACCACCTCGGCGCCCTGATGGTTTCTGCAGACCACCATCGGCGTCTTTGCGGGTGCATTGCCTGCCGCGAGAATCACCGTCATGGTCTTCCCGGCCACCTCCGGTTGCAGGACGTATGGGACGGTCTTGCCGTCACACGTGCAACTCCTAGGCATCTCGGCATAGTCAATCTCATCCAAGGAGTTCGGTAAAAAATCATCGTAGTCATTTGCATAAATATACAAGGACAGCGCGACCTGCTTGAGGGAATTCGCGCATATCTGTTGTCTTCTTTCCTCCGGAGTTTTATGCCGATCTATATCCTCAATGATCCATTTCCCGTTTTCTTGCTTCATCGTGACATCCGCCAGACCGCTTTCAGGGCCCATCTCGGCCTCGCAGACGATCAGGACTTCATCTTCTTCAATTTCCAGCACAGACTGAACCGTGCCAAATTTAGGGGAGTTTTTCCAATATTCTTTTGGAGAGAGTTCTTTCTTTGCCTTTTTTGCTCTTTTCTGTACATTTTCTGGCATGAATTCACACATCCTGTCAAAGTCTTTCTGGGCTATCGCTTCGACAAACTGCCCAAAGGCCACCACGGCGGGATGCTTCTTTTCCCCTTTTCTCTTTTTGGAAGAAGAAGTGGCACGGTCTTCTTCGTCTCCGGAGCCTTTGCCATAGCCAATCAGGGTAATTGCGCAGAGCGTGGAGAGCAGGAGCATGGAGAGAATGTGATGGATGCGTTTCATGGCGTTATGGAGGATGGGTTAGAAAGATTTCGAGGCGGACACAAAAAAGACAAAACGGAAAGTGTATTTTTCGCAGTTGGGCATCCTCGCGGGGAACAGAGCCTATTCTTTCAGGAAGATTTCGATGACGGGCACTTCCACGTCCGGCTGCTGGACCGGCAGTTCGATGGTGACGGCGCCTTTCGGCGAGGTTGCATTGAGCGCGGCATGGACGGCCTTGCCGTCGCCGGACTCGCGGAAATGCAGCTCCGAGCCGTCGTGGAGGAACTGGGTGTAGCGCACCTTTCCGGCGAGGCCGGGCAGCTGGATGTGTTTGAAAGGCCAGTTCTGGAGATGCAGATAGAGGCGCTTGGTCTCCGGGTTGTAGGTGTAGCGGGAGTCCACGGGCTCCACGAAGCCCTTGGGGGCGGGACCGCAACCGTAGATGCTACGGGAGTTGTATTTCATCCACTTGGCGTAGCCGGCGAGGCGTTCCATCGCGCGTCCGTCAAAATATCCGCGTGAGGTGGGGCCGACGTTCATGATGAGGTTTCCGCCGCGGGAGACGTGGTTGATGAGCATGTCGATGCACTGCTTGGTGGTCTTCCAGCACAGTTCGTCGCGGTAGTATCCCCAGGAGCCGGAGAAGGTCTGGCAGCCCTCCCAGGCGGCGGGCGAGCCGTCGGCGTGGGTCAGCGGCGCGTCGGGCGTGTACTGCTCCGGGGTGATGATGTCGCCTGCCTCGGGAATGTCCACGCGGTTGTCGATCACGATTTTCGGCTGGAGTTTGCGCACCAGGCGGATGAGCTTGTCGGACTCCCATTCGTCACGCCCCTTGCCGTCCCAGGAGTGCCGCGCGGGGTTGTTCCGGCTCCACTTGAGGTCCTCGGGCTTCATCTCTCGCCAGGGGTAGGAGAAATCGAACCACATGATGTCGATTTTGCCGTAGTTGGTGAGCAGCTCGGTCACCTGGTCGCGCATGTATTTGGCATAGCGCTTCATGTCGCGGCCTTTGTTGAGCTTCTCGCGGTCATGGAAGGCGAGGGGGTGGAGGCCATCCACGATGAAATCG
This sequence comes from Victivallales bacterium, assembly GCA_017538465.1. Taxonomy (GTDB): domain Bacteria; phylum Verrucomicrobiota; class Lentisphaeria; order Oligosphaerales; family Oligosphaeraceae; genus RGIG1601. Next base: position 10,487 of record JAFYIW010000302.1, on the reverse strand, counting down.
GGATGGTGCCAATCAATCAACGAGTAGTAGAATCCGATGTGGATGCCCTCGGCGCGGAAGGCGTCCACGACCTCGCGGATGGCATCCCTTCCGAAGGGCGTGTTGGTGATTTTGTAGTCGGTGTATTTGGTGTCCCAGAGGCAGAAGCCCTCGTGGTGCTTGGTGGTGATCACGAGGTATTTCATTCCCGCCTCGCGGGCGGTTTTCGCCCAGGCCTTCGGGTCGAAGAGGTCGGGGTTGAAGAGGTCGAAGTAGATTTGGTAGTCCTCGTCGGTGATGCGTTCGTAGTTGCGGATCCACTCGTGTCGGGCGGGCATCGAGTAGAGTCCCCAGTGGATGAACATTCCGAAACGGTCGTGCGTGAACCACGAGAGGTCGCCATGCCCGTATGGTGCGGCGGCGGAAACTTTTCTGGCGGCGGTTTTCTTGCTGGTGAGTTTGGCCATTTTTAATCCTTGGTGATAGCTGGTTGTTGAAAACGCAAAGCTTAAAGTAACACCTTAAAATGCACTTGCGGTGCGGAAGAGCAAATTTTGAAGTGGTCCTTTCCTCTGCGAATTGTCGGCGAAGCGCACATGGAGTGCCAGGGAGTTCTTTGGCTATTGGAGGGCAAATGGCTTTTCCATGTTTTATAGGAATAACATTGCTGTCCGGTAAAAACACTAGGCGTAATGCGCACATTTTTCCCGCGGAACACGCGAAATGCGCGAAAAAGTCCGCAGCCAGCCCCGGCGTCCCGCCGTGCGGTCCGCCAGGCCATCCGGGTGCGCGCCGCCTGGAAAGCTTCCCTTTCCGCCGCCGTCCCCCGGATGCCCCCGCGCGTCACTTCGTGCCGCGCCGGGGACAGGCCGTCGCAGTTTTGCCCTTCGACACCATGGACAGGTTCCTTTCGTGCATTTCGCGTGTTTCGCGGGAAATTTTACCGGACAGTAGCATAGAAATAATATCGTTTTATTCCCCCAGGTCTTTTTCGCAGGTATGCATCTCTTCATTTATAGTATGTGTAGAGCATTTCCCGTTTTTCCATGGTTTCCCTCCTCTGCATTCCACCGTTTATGACAAGCGTTTTCACCACCGACCGCCGCATCAAGTTGGGCATCTGGGGACTTGGACGTGGGCTGAATTTCGTGCGGTCCGCCGCGGCGTTGAACATCGACGTGGTCGCCGGATGCGACATCAATCCGCACATGTGCGAGAATTTCCGAAAGATGGTTCCCGATGCCTTTGTCACGCAGGACGAGGACGAGTTTCTCGCGCAGGACTTCGATGCCGTGCTGATCGCGACTTATTTTCGCGGACACGCGACTCATACGCTCAAGGCGCTGTCGGCTGGCAAGCACATAATGTGCGAGGTGACCAGTTTCTTCACGCCGGCCGAAGGCGTGGCGGTGGTGGATGCTGTCGAGAAGAGTGGCAAGGTCTATAACCTACTGGAGAACTACCCCTTTTCCCGCGAGAACATGTATCTTCGCAAACTCTGGCAGGAGGGTTTCTTCGGCGACTTCATGTATGCCGAATACGACTATGTCCACGAATGCCGTACGCTCTCCTACGCCTACAATGTGGACAACGGCTTGCCCGTCGAGCCGGGCTGGACAGCGCACGCCTGGCGTTCCATGCTCAACTACCACTACTACAACACACACTCGCTGGGACCCGTCATGAACATCACGGGACTGCGCCCCGTAAGTGTCTCGGCAATGCCCTGTTCCGTCACGCTGGACGGGTATCTGGAGGGTTGCCGGAGCGCCACGGCCTTCCCGTCGATGATCCAGATGTCGAATGGCGGCGTGATGCGGAATCTGATGGGTAGCACTACCAACGACTACCACTCCTCCGGGCGCATCTGGGGCACGAAGGCGGGCGCGGACAAGATGGGAGAGCTGTGGATTCGCGTGGGCGGCTGTGGCGGCGGGATAACTCTGCCCATCAAGGCCGAATGGCCAGAACTGGCGGAACTTGCCGAGTCCACCGGCCATGGCGGCGGGGACTTCTGGGAATTGTACTACTTCGCCCGCGAGATTCTGACTGGCGAACCTGCGCCCTGGAATGTCTATTCTGCGGCGGACGTGACCTTGACGGGTATCATGGCCGCCCGTAGTAGCGCCCAGGGGGGCGCGGCGGTCGAGGTGCCGGACTTCCGCAAGTCCGAGGTGCGCGAGCAATACCGCCATGACAATGAACACTGCTGGCCGACGAACGTCGATGCGGAACATATCTTCCCTGACGGACATGACCGCGAATTGACGAGGCATTTCACTCCGACCATGACCGCGCTTTACCCAATGGATTCGCAGTCCGGTGGAATCACCCTCTATAATATGGTGATGCAGGGCATCCGCCTTTATCCGCAAGTGGCTGACGAGGCGGGACGTCTGCGGATAGTCAAGGCCGCGAATCGCCTGCTGGAGCACCTCCCCATGCTGGCGGAAAACTGCCGCATGGCGCGGAAAATCGCCGCCGCCTATCCAGAATGTATCGCCGGGCGCTCGCTGACGCGACTTATCCGCGAAGAGGACTTTGCCGGAATGGAGGATACTGCCGGAACCGCTGCAAAGGTGCGCCAATGGCTCGAAACCATCAAATAAGATGCTCCCTGGACTGATGTTTTGCCTGGCTACTGGCGTCGTCTGGACGTTGGTGGGTATCCTTTATAGCCAAGCATCACAGCGCGACGACGGGAGTTTCGTGCCGTTCATGGCGTCCTACTCGCTAGTCTTTGCTGTCACCGCGTGGACAGTGGGATGCCCAGTTGCCGCACCAGCCCGCGAGGTCGCGTTGACGGGTGGATGCGCGCTATCCGCCGCGTTCTTCGGTCAGTTCGGATTCTTGGCGCTCTACCTGGCGATGCAACGTGGCGGTCATGGGGTGGCGTGGTCGCTGGCTCAGTCTGCAATGGTGATTCCCTTTTTGGGCGGGGTAATTTTCTTTGGCAATCGTCCAGGCGTCTGGCCTTACATCGGGCTAGCGGCAATGTTGGGAGCAATTGCTTTGATTGGTGCTGGTTCTGCGGGCACGGACAGGGCAAAGAGTCGTTTTTATCTGTTGCTGGCACTTGGCGCAATGTTGTTGAATGGTGTCTCGCAGACGTTGACGTTGATTCCAGGGCATTTGGGTTTGAGTCTGGAGGCCCTGACATGGCGCGTGCCCCTTTATAGCCTGGCTGGTCTAGCCTGGTGGGTTGTATTGCTGATGCGTCGCGAAAGATATCGTTTCTCCTGGTTGGGCGCAGTTTACGGGATCGTGGTGGCGGGCGGGCAATTTCTGCTCTACCGTGCTAGCGACAGTCTGGAGCGCCAGAATGCCTCTGGTCTCGCCTATCCCGTTGCCGTGGGGACCTGTATCCTGCTGATGCGACTCTACAGCCGTGTCGCCCGCAGAGAATGTCTTACCCGCCTGGAAGCCATCGGATTGACGTTGCTCCTTTTCGGCATCGCCTTGATGAATTCCACTAGTATATGATTTCCCGAATTCAAACTACTCACCCATGTCTGCGGGGATGTCATTGTCCGACTTTTCCCCAAGATATTTGCCGTGGGTTTCCGGGAGCATCCATGCGACGGCCAGGCTGAGCATCGTCAGGCATGCCATGATGCCGAAGACCGTCAGATAGGCGGCTGGCGCATAGACTTCTCCGCCGCTGGGGCCGATGTGATGCGGGAAGGCCTCCAGGCACACGCCGAGAGGGATGGTAAGCATCGTTACCAGCAAATAGGCGACCATGTTGGTGAATGCGGGGGCCAGCGCCGCCATGTCCCTGGAGTTGATTTCCTGAATCATCATCACGCCATTGCCGTTAAGGCATGATGAGAAGGCACACAGGACATATCCGATGGCGAAGAGCCAGGCCGACGCATGCAGGGCGATGGCGGTCATCAGGAACAATACCACAAAGAGATTGAGTCCGGCGGTGACGATGAGCGGAGGCCGCCGGCGATTGTCGAAGAGTCGGCAGACCAGGCCGAGGCACGATGCGCAAATGGTGCTGGCCACCGTCATGGCAAGGATGACCCAAGAGGCCGCCGTGGCGGAGAGTCCGCAGAAGTCCTGCAGGAATTTCATTCCGAAGACGGTCTGCAGGACGAAGTAGTTGGCGAAGACCATGTTGCTGGCGAAGGACACCTTCCAGGTGTTGCGATTTCGAATGAGCTTCAGCAGCGGCCGCAACGAGAGCGGTGTCTTGGCGGGGGGCGGCAGTTTGTGGCGTGCCGCGAAGACCGTCACGCAGACGTATGCCACGAAAGTGACCGCCGCGATGACCAGCAGGATGTTGCGCCAGGCGAAGTGTCGGCAGCACCAGGCGAAGGGCATCGTGCCGAGAATGCCGCCGGAATAGGCGGAGAAATAGAGGATGCCCAGAGCCGTGGAATAGTGTCTGCGGTCGAACCAGAGGTCAAGCACCTTTAGAATGCTTAGGAAGACCGTCCCCGAGCCAAGCCCGGTCAGCACGCGTCCCAGATACATCATGGATGGCGTTTTTGCACAGGGGAAAATCACGCTGCCCGCGATTAGCACCACTCCGCCGACGAGGATGACGCGGACCCCGCCATATTTGTCCACCAGCAGTCCGATGAAGACCTGGGATAGTGCATAGACCCAGATGTAGGAGAAACTGATGAGGGAGATTTGCACTGCGTCCAGTCCGGCGTCGGTCTGGAGTTGGGTGAAGATGGTTCCTGGAATGCCGGTGCGCTGGAAGTAGCTAAGGCAATATATGAGCAGTAGCGGGGTGAAAAGCGCCAGCGCCGAACGCACGGATGGCTTGGTGAAAGTATCGGAAGACATTATAGATCAAGTTCTGTGCCCGCGCCGGTGCTGTGTCCGCGCAATCTTGCGCGGGTTATTTCGCGTTCAGCCGTTCGCCCACGGCGCCACCGGGGTGAATGACGGCGAACTGCCCCGCCTGGAAGCCGGTCATCTCTATAAGCGCCGCCTGAAGCGCATGGAAGATCACCGCCAGCGAGGTGCTGCTGGTGGTCCCCTGCGCGTTCCATTTGTCGGTCTCGCGGTTGACATGCTGCTTCAGCACCACCGCCGAGGCCTTCGCCAGAGGCGACTCCAGGTTCTCCGTGATGGTGATGATGGGCACATCACGGTGGCGGCAGATCTCCGCGATTTGGAAGAGCTCCTTGGTCTTGCCGCCCCGGGAGGCCATCACCATCACGTCGCCCGGCTGGAGGAAGCCTGTGGCACCGTGGATGGCCTCTGCCGGCGAGATGAACCGCGCGGGGCGTTCGATGCAGCACATCAGGTGCGCAAAATGCTGACAGAGGATGCCGGAGTGCCCGCAGCCAGTCGCGCCAATGCGGGGCGCCCCCGCCAGCAGCTCCACGGCGCGGGAGAAAGATGCGTCGTCAAAGTATTCGAGCATCTCGCGGATGCACGCCGCCTCAATCTGGTAGGCGTCACGAGCGGCTTGGAGGGCTTGTGGGGTGATCATAAAATGAACCAGCTGGCCATGAAAGACATATCTTTGGGCGATTTCCAATAAATATAGCAATATCCCTCACAAATGTTATAGAAACTGGCATATAATATGAAAATTTGTGGAAAAATAATTTATCCATGTTAAATTATAACAAAACCGTCTTCCCTTTCATTTTCATTCAGCCAGAACATCTATGAATCCCCGAAATGCCATCAAAGCGCCTTTCTTCGAGATTGGCCCCAAGTCTTATTTGTACGGGCAGGATGTCATTGACCTGGCACTGGCGGCCGACGCCGCCTCCGAAAAATATGGCGTGGACATCATCTTCACCACTCCGGTGGTGGAAATCTACCGCGTCAAGGCGGCCACCCGCCATATCCACGTCTTCGCGCCCCACATGGATCCCTTGCGGCCTGGTCGCGGCTTGGCGGACATTCTGCCGGAGTCGCTGGTGGCGGCGGGAGCGGAGGGCGTGATGCTCAACCACTGCGAGAAGCCGCTTTCCTTCGAGGTGCTTCAGGAGACCCTGAAGCGGGCGGAGGAGGTCGGGCTGACCACCATCGTCTGCGCCTCCTCGCTGGCGGAGGCCCGCCAGATCGCCACGCTGAAGCCGGACATCATCGTCGCGGAGCCCTCGGAGTTGATTGCCTCGGGCGTGTGCGTCGGCCCCGAGTATGTCGCCGCCGCCACGAATGCGGTCCACGAAGTGGCTCCCGAGGCGCTGGTCCTGACAGCGGCCGGCATCGCGAACGGCCAGGACGTCTATGACACCATCATCGCTGGGGCGGACGCCACAGGGTCGTCCTCGGGCGTCGCCAAGGCGTCCGACCGCGCCGCGATGGTGGACGAGATGATTTCGGCCGTGCGCCGTGCCTGGGACGCCCGCCGCCAACAATAGTTTTTGTCCACTTGAACCATCAAGACATTGGGAGAAACCAAATGGAATTCAAAGTCTACCAGAAAGAACTCGAGCTTCAGTCCCGCGGCTGGATCCCGACCTTCCACGACGTCACCAAAGAGGTCAACGAGATCGTGAAGGCCTCCGGCATCCTGAACGGCACCGTCTGCATCGCCTCGCACCACACCACCTGCTCCGTGATGATCCAGGAGTGCTCCCACGACATCGACTCCTTCGACATCGAGTTCCTCCAGCATGACCTGCTGGACATCATGCGCAAGATGATCCCCGACTTCGCCGAGGAGCACCAGTACCGCCACCCCGGCCCCATCCACACCCAATACGGCCGCAGCGTCAACGAGCCGGGCGACTTCACCAGCATGAACACCGACGGCCATCTGCGCTCCGTCTTCTTCGGACGCAGCGAGACCATGACCATCAAGGACGGCGTGCTGGACGGCGGCGAGTTCGCCCACGTCTATTTCGTGGACTGGGACCACGTCCGCGCCCGCCATCGCCAGCTCAACGTCACCGTGATGGGCACCACCGGGCCACTGGAGGAGGATCGCAAGTGGAACAACGGCGAGACCATCAACACCCTGCGCAAATACACGCCCGAGGAGAAGGCGGACGATGTCCATTTCACTCTCCAGCAGAAACGCTAGCCGATGAACTCCCGCCAGAAACAAATTCTCGCGCTGCTGCGCACCAGCGACCAGAGCATCAAGTCGCTGGCCAGTCGCTTCGGGGTCACCGAGATGACGGTGCGCCGCGACCTGAAGGCGCTCTCCGGCCACGAGGGCGTCATCGTCTCCCGCGGCCAGGTGATGCTCTACGACAAGCTGCAGAAGTCCTCGGAGGACGCCGAGACGGAGTCCTCCGCCGTGGTGCGCGCCGACATCGCGGAGGCGCTCTACCACCGCATCATTCCCGCGGAGACGCTTTTCCTGAGCGGCGGCCGCACGACGCTGGCCTTCGCGCGCTACCTGGCCTCGCACTGCTCCTCCCCCGTGACCGTCGTCACCAACTCGCTGGCCGTCGCCTCGACGCTCTTCTGCGGAAACAACCGCAACGGCGCCGCGGGGCAGTGCAGGGTCATTCTGCTGGGTGGCGAGATGCGCGACGACCAGATGGACCTGATGGGTCCCGTCGCGGAGAAGAACCTCCGCGAATACCACGTCGAATGGCTGGTCACGGGCTGCGATGCCGCCGATCCCGAGCGGGGTTTCTTCACCTCCGACCTCTCCGTCTCCAATCTGGAGCGCGAATCGGTGAAAATTGCCGGCCATGTGGCCGTGATTACCGAAAGCGGGAAGTTCGACCTGAAGGCCTTCGTCAAGTTCGCCGACTTCAGCGACATCGATCTGCTGGTGACCGATGGCAATCTGCCGCCTTCCGTGGCGGAACGCCTCGAACAGCATGGCCTGGAGGTCATTCGCATCAGCGTCGGGGAGGAATAAGACCAGGGACCTGAGACCAGACTTTCAGAACCCAAAAACTTTACCCTTTACCCTTTAAACTTTAAACTTTCATGGATAAATTCCTCGTCGGCTGGGCCGAAGCGGACATCACGCCAGACGGCCGCATCACCCCCCTTTATGGACAATATTACCAGCGTATCGCCACGGGTATCCATTCGCGTTTGAAGGCCACGGTGCTGGTGCTTCAGAAAGGGGACCAGCAGGCCGTGATGGTTTCGCTGGACCTGACCTCCATTGGCCACACGCAGGAGCTACTGCGCCCAATGGTTCACGCCGCCATTCCGGAAATCCGCGAGGAGAGCGTCTTCTGCAACTGTATCCACACCCATAGCGCCCCAGGGGCCTTCAAGACCGTAAAGCGCATCAACGACGGCTGGGAGACGCCCCCGGAGGGCACCCTCACTGGCGACGAGTTCCTGGAGCTCCTGCTTCCGCGCGTTCTGGAGGCCGTGAAGACCGCCTGGGCGAACCGCGCCCCCGGCGGAGTCGCCCGCGCCTTCGGGAACGCCCGCATCGGCCACTGCCGACGGCCCGTCTTCGCGGACGGCACGGCCGAGATGTACGGCGACACCACCCGCCCCGATTTCATCGGGATGGAGTCCGGCGAGGATTCCGGCGTCGAGATGCTCTTCACCTTTGACCAGGCGAAGAAGCCGACGGGAATGATCCTCAACATCGCCTGTCCCAGCCAGGTGATGGAGTCCACCTACGTCGTCTCCAGCGACTACATGGGCGCCTCCCGCGAATTGCTCAAGGGCGAGTTCGGCCCGGAGTTCCACACCCTCTGCCAAATCTCCGCCGCCGGCTGCCAGTCCCCACGCGACTTGACCCGCGCCTACAAGACCGAACCGGACTTCTGGCATGAGGACGGCGTGCCCGTGCTCGCCAACCGCGTGCTGAAGGCCGTGAAAGAGTCCTTTCCGCAGACCGAAGGCAAGATCGACTTCGACCCCGTCTTCCGTCACGACTGCGCCACCTGCACCCTCCCGATGCGGCGCGTCTCCTACCAGCAGTATCTCGCCTCCAAGAAGGAACTGGCGCGGCTGCTGGCCATCCAGGGCGAGCAGGAGGCCTTCGACGATTTCGCGCGTGTCACCCACGAGCGCGAGAAGATTCCCGGCCGTCCGGGCCCCTACGACGACAAGCTGATGCACTTCGTGCTCATCAAGAACGAGCAGGCGGTCATCGAGCGCTATGAAAGCCAGAACGAGCATCCCACCTACAGCTATCCGATGCAGACGCTGCGCATTGGCGACATCGCGATGGTCAACTGCCCCTGGGAACTCTATCTGCTCTTCGGGCAGATTATCAAGGCCCGCACCAAGTCCCGCCAGACCTTCATCGTGCAGCTCTCCGGTGGCATCGGCGCGGGCTATCTGCCGTCCCCTGCGGCGGAACGCTATGCCGGCTACGGCGGAATGATCATCAACGGCACCGTCGGCTCCGACGGCGGCTTCCTGCTCGCCGACATCGCCGTCGAACGTCTCAACGCCTACTTCGATTGACGCCTACAATTCTACGGGGACTGCGCCCCCGCATCCCTGAGTATCCCTGCGGCAAGTCGCCGCAGGCACCGAACTTTTTCATTTCCAATGTGTTCCTGTTCCCTCGGCATTGACCTCGGCACCACTGGCATCAAGGCGGTGCTCTTCGACGCGGACGGCACCGCACGCGGTGTCGGCCTGACCGAATACACGTTGGAGACGCCCCGGCCCGACTTCGTCGAACTGGACGCCGAACGCTATTGGGAGGCCACCAGGAGCGCCGTCGCGGAGGCCTTGGCAAAGGCCGGCATGACGCCGCAGGCGATTTCCGCCGTGGGCGTCACTGGTCAGGCCGAGACGCTGATTGCGGTCGGGACCGACGGCGTGCCGCTGCGCAAGGCAATTGTCTGGCTGGACAACCGCGCCAACGCAGAGGCCGCCGCCTTCCGCGAACGCTTCGGGGACGAGGCGCTCTTCCGGATGTCCGGTCAGACGGAGATGCTCCCGTGCTGGCCCGCCGCCAAAATCCTCTGGTTGCGCAGCCACGAGCCGGAGGTCTTCGCGAAGACCGCACATTTTCTGATGGTGGAGGACTTCATCATCGCGCGACTTTGTGGCAAGTATGTGACCTGTCGCGGACTGATGCCGTCCACGCTCTATTTCGACATCCGCACAGGTGAATATGACCGCGCCGTCTTGGACTTCCTCGGCATCACAGAGGAGCAACTGCCCGAACTCAAGGAGCCTGGCAAACCCGCTGGAACCTGCGTCGCCAACGACAGTCCTCTTCTGCCGGGAACCGTGGTGACCTGCGGGCCCATCGACCACGTCTGCGGCAATCTCGGCACCGGATGCGCGGAGGAAGGCGTCATCTCCGAGACCACGGGCTGTTCGCTGGCGCTGTGCGCATCCTTCCCCAAGCCCATCTACGACGAAGAACGCCGCATCAGCACCTACCTGGGCTTTGTCAAGGGAAGTTATGTGCTGCTGCCCTGGGCCCCCACCGCAGGGATGCTCCTCAAGCACTTCCGCGACGAGTTCGCCGGAGGGCGCAACTACGATGACCTCACGCGCGAAGCCGCCCTCGTTCCTCCAGGCAGCGATGGGCTGGTGCTATTGCCCCACTGCGCGGGCGCGGTCTCTCCTGTCTGCAATCCGAATGCGCGGGGCGTCGCCTACGGCGTCACGCTGGCGCA
>JAFYIW010000301.1 GCA_017538465.1 Victivallales bacterium | reverse complement strand
GGGCAGAAGCAGCGCACCGCCATCGCGCGCGCTCTTGTGCTGAAGCCAAGCGTGCTGTTGCTGGACGAGCCGCTGGCGGCGCTGGACCTGAAGTTGCGTCAGCGCATGAGTCTGGAACTCTCGCTGATTCATGACGAAGTCGGCATCACTTTCGTCTATGTCACCCATGACCAGAACGAGGCCATGAGCATCTCCGACCACATTGCCGTCATGCAGAATGGCCGCATTGAGCAGGTCGGCACTCCCGCCGAAATCTATGAGGCGCCCAAATCCAGCTTTGTGGCGGCCTTCATTGGCGACACCAATTTCTTCGACGGGCGCATCACCCGCGTCCTCGACAGCGAATACTGCGAGGTGGAAATCCCCGACTTGGGGAAGAAACTGGTCTGCTTCAATGACAAGAAGCTGGTGAAAGGGGACAGCGTCCACCTCTCCATCCGCCCCGAGAAATTTGCGATTTCGCTGGATCCCCCGGGAGAGAACGCCCACCAGAACATCCTCACCGCAAAGGTCGAGGACATTGTTTACCAGGGCGACCACACGCGCTACTGGGTGTCCATTGCGGAGGACTGGCGTGTTGCCATCACGCGTCAGCACAACCGGTTCCTGCTGGACCAGCGCCGCATCACCTGGGGTGACCAGGTCTATATTTCCTGGCAGGCCGATGACAGTTTCATGCTGGAGCAATACCGCGAGAAGGACGAGGATCTGCTCCAGATGCCCCCGCAGAACGTCGGCGAAGAGGCGCCCGCCGCAACCACCATCACCGAGCCTTCCGAGGCAGGGAAAACGTCCTCGGATGAACCACCGGCCGATGCGGAGGCGGCTTCGCATCAATGAAGCCCTCCACTCCGCTGCGCAAGCGCATTCTCGGGGAATACGCCATCACTGCGCCTTCGATGGCATGGCTCTTCTTCTTTTTCCTGCTGCCCACCCTGATCATCTTCGCCATCGCCTTCCGCAACAAGGGCGCCTACGGTGGCATCGGTGACACCTGGACACTGACGACACTGGCAGAGCTTCGCAATCCTGACTATCCCGCCATCATCTGGCGAACCATCTGGATGAGTTTCGTCTGCACCCTGGTGACCCTTGCCATTTCCATTCCGGTCGCCTACTACATCGCCCGCGTCTCCCAATGGAAACGGGACATTCTGCTGCTGTTGACCATCATTCCCTTCTGGACCAACATGCTGATCCGCATCTTCGCCTGGCGGCTGGTTCTCCACCCCCAGGGGATGCTGCGCAACCTGATGCTCTCCCTGCACCTCATTGACCAGCAGACCGTCTTCCTGGGAAACCCCATCGCCGTGCTGGTGGTGATGATCTACACCGAGCTGCCCTTTGCCATTCTGCCCATCTACGCAGCCGCCGAGAAATTCGACTTTTCGCTTTTTGAGGCCGCCATGGACCTGGGCGCCGGGCGCCTCTATGCCTTCTTCCATGTCTTCCTGCCCGGCATCCGGGAAGGCCTGATGTCCGCCTGCCTGATGATTTTCATTCCACTGATTGGCTCCTACGTGATTCCCGACCTGGTCGGCGGCAAGGACTCCCAGATGATCGGCAACGTCATCGTGCGCCTGGCGCTGGAACAGCGGAATTTGCCGGCGGCGGCGGCCATGTCCACCGTGATGTTCCTCATCATGTCGCTCCCGCTGCTCTATTACATGAAGCACACCACCGCGGCGCATGCGAAGGAGGTGGCCAAATGACCCGCCGCAGCCACTTCCCCGCCATCGTGACCTGGCTGGTGCTCTTCTTCTTCTACGTGCCGATCATCCTGCTGGTGGTCAATTCCTTCAACCTGAGCACTGCCGGCACCTCCTGGAAAGGCTTCACCCTGCAATGGTACACCCGGCTGTTCACCAGCGACGAGGGGGCGGCCATCTGGCGTTCGCTCTACATCACGGTGGTGGTCGGCGGTCTGGCGACGCTGGGCTCCACCATCCTGGGGACCTGCGCTGCCTTTGCGCTGCACCGCTACAAGACCACGCTTCAGAATGTCCATTATTCGCTCATCTACACCCCCCTGGTCCTGCCGGAGATTCTCATCGGCATCAGCCTGCTCATCTTCTTCGCGAGCATCCACCTGCCCCTGGGCATGACCTCCATCGTGCTGGCGCACATCACCTTCTGCGTCAGTTACGTCACCTTGGCCGTCCTTTCGCGGCTTCAGGACTTCGACATGTCCGTGCTGGAGGCCGCCCGCGACCTGGGGGCCAGCAATTGGACCACCACCTGGAAGGTGCTGGTGCCGATCATCCTGCCGGGCATCCTCGCGGGGGCGCTTCTAGCCTTCACCCTCTCCATTGATGACTTTGTCATCACCTTCCTGGTCAATGGTCCGGGAGCCACGACTCTGCCCATCCAAATCCAGGGCATGATCAAACGCGGGCGCTCCATGCCGCTGATCAACTCCATCTCCTCCATCCTTCTGGCCATCACCTTCCTGGCCCTGCTCGGCAGCAAACTCCTGATGAAGAAAAGCGCGAAGGAAAACCTGTAGCCTTTTCTTCCATTCCCCAAGCGGCCTAGGACTTTTTTCCCGACGGCCATCCCATTTCATATATCCAAAAGACCCCTGGTCTTCAACCCCACCTTTCCTGAACATGGCAGAATTCGACCCCAAGCAGCGCTCCTCCACCTCCCTGTTCGGCAGTTCCAGCACCGCGCACTCCGTCCAGGAAGTCCGCCTGGAACGGCAACAGGCCAGCCGTGCTCGCCGCAAGTGGCTCTTTTCCTGGCTGCTTCCCCTTCTGGGCATTCTTATATTGGCGGGGGGAAGCCTTTTCGCCTATCTGAAGTGGCGTGAACACAAGGCGGCGGCAGAGGAAGCCGCACGGGCGAATGTTTTGGACCCCATGCGCGGCATCACTGTTTTCGGCAATGAAGACGCCACCCTCAAACTGGAGGCGAGAGTGCCGGATATGCTCATTGCCCCAAGGCAGATCATGACCATTCTGCATCGCGCCGTGGGCATCAAGCCCTACAAGGTTCGTCTGGATGTGATTAACCTCATGCAACGAGAGGAGATGGAGCAGGCTTCGGACAGCAAGTTCACCATCGCCATCAATGGCAGCGAGGAAGTCGAGTGTCTAGACGAAGCGGGAGTGCGCCAGCCATTATCCCTCAGCGAGTTGAAGAACTACACCCCCGAACAGTTGATTAGCGCCATCACCCTGGCCTACCGGGACATATACGGGGATGACGACCCGGCGCATCCCTTCCATATCAACATGCCTGCGCCTCCCCCTCAGTCCAAGCATAAGGCTGACGAGCCCATTGATTTGAATGTCGACAAGTTACGGTGATAGCCCACGAAGTCATTCCCGGAGACCCTGCCTCGGCCCGGCTCGACGCCAGTGAAACCGGCGACAACGGCCGTCGCCGGGACGGCTGAAAACAAGGAGAAAAAATGCAAAAGGCAATTGTCCCTCTTGTCCTGAGCGTGTTGTGCGGGACCTTCTGCTTCAGTGACCTGACGGCCTCGAATGTGCCGAAAGCCGTCGCCCTGACGCCCACCAGCCAGCAGATTTGCCAACTGATGCTCGGCTATTGCCAAATCTGGGAGGTCGTCCCGGAGGGAATCATTCCTGCCACGAACAAGCAAGGCAAGCCAGTCCTCCATGTCAATTTTTGGTGGGGGACTCCCCAAGGAAGATATCACGACTATCTGGGCAGGCTTTGCAATGACCTGATCCGCCTCGGCGCCAAAGAGGCTCCGTTCAAGGATGAATATATAAAAGACAATGTTTCGATTCAGTTCTGCGTGAACCCCAATGCGCCTGACAACGTATTCGGCGACCGCTACCATCCCGGGAAGGGATGGGTGCATTTCTGGTTGCCCAAGCGGCTGCTGAACACGGAGGACGAGCTCGTCCAGGAGTTTTCCCGGTATGGCTACAAAATCACGGTGGAGTTCCTCGACGACAAGAATGAGGTGCTTCGGACGGAAATCGTCGCGGTCGATTTCTACGCGTACAACTCCCTGCCATTTCCCCGTGCACGCTATGGCCTGAAATTGTATCCCCTCTATTCGGACGGCAAGAAGAGGGCTCTTTACCAACGGCCGTTCCACCTCACCTTTGAAGACTTCTCCGCACCGGAGGAATTCGCCAACTTCAAGCAGGTCCGGGCCAGGCTGGAAGTCGTCAGGAAAGACCAGGAGCCCGATTTGAAATTCCAGCAGTACGTCGTCAAATGGGACTGGATCACGCCTTGATGCGTGTGGTGCGGTTTCCAACGCATCCGGCCCGTAGTCGGGCAATTTCCTGAACCATCTGTCGTTTTTTCGGTTTCCGGGTGAAACAGCCTGGCGTGACCGAATGAAGCCCGGTTTCCATACAGCATTCCTCTGTCTTTGGGTGACACAGATTTATTTTTTGGCGACCAGTCACCTCTGCGGGAT
>JAFYIW010000300.1 GCA_017538465.1 Victivallales bacterium | reverse complement strand
CAGACCGACCGTAAGGATGCCGTCATCATTGTTGTAGGCCGGCACATCGTCGTAGGTGATTACCACCTTCCGGAATGAATCGTCGATTTTCCGTAGCGGACGATACTCCTGCCCTTGTTTGTCTGCATCTGGGATTTGGTAGGCGGATTGGATGTAATACCGCCGGTCGCCCTGATTCGCGATGAAGTCGATTTCCAGTTGTCGTTGCTGCAATTTGCCGTCCGCGTTCTTTTCCCGTACCGCCAGAGTGCCGATGTCAACTAGAAACCCTCTGGCCCGCAATTCATTGTAGATGAGATTCTCCATCAGGTGATTAAATTCCGTCTGCCGAAACTCCACACAGGCATTGCGGATGCCAAGGTCCTCGAAATACACTTTGGACGGAGAGGCGATGTAGCGCTTCCCCTTGAGGTCATACCGCCGTGCGCACTGGATGATGAAGGCATCCGACAGGTATTTGCTGTATGCGCTGATGGTCCCGACGGGAAGTTGAATGTTCTTCACGGACAAGAAGGTGTCGGACAACTTCCGCAGACTGGACAGCGAACCGATGGCCGAGGCGTAGAAGGCAAGCAGCTCCTCTAGCTCCGAGGCATGCCGCACATGGTTTCTCTCCACGACGTCCCGGAGATACACTTCGCTTTTCACATGGTCGAGGTAGTCCATTTTCTGCTTGGGAGTCTGGCAGGACAGGATATAGGGCAGACCGCCATACGTCAGATAGTCCTTTAGGGCCTTCGCCGGGGAAAGTCCGCACCCGCTCATGTACTCGACAAAAGACAAGGGAAAGACATGGATTTCATCGCCGCGTCCGCGGAACTCCGTAATGACATCCGTGGACAGAAAACGAGAGTTGCTTCCTGTCACATAGACATCGAGATTGTCAATGCGGAGGAAACCGTTTAGCACTTCGACAAATTGCTCCAAAAACTGAACCTCGTCAAGAATCAGATAGTATTGAAGAGAGTCCCTCAGCTGGCTTTTCAGCCAGGCCAGCAGATTGGCTGGCTTTCGCAGATCCAGATGTTCATAGTCGTCCAGCGCAACCTCAAGAATATGGTCCTCGCGCACACCGCCTTTCACCAGCTCGTGCCGGAACAGTTCCCGCAAAAGATATGACTTTCCGCTGCGCCGCACACCAGTTATGACCTTTATCATGCCGTTGCATCTGCGGATGGATAATTCTTGTATGTAGCCCGGACGTTCAATCTTCATCTGCTTCCTCTGTTGGACAATTGGTGTCGTTTTACATGTTATGTCAGATAATATAGATGCTCCATTGAAATATGTCCAGCGTTTTTTGGGGGACAAGACATGCAAAAATGCACTTTTTGTCCAATATTGCCCGCCGGAATCGCCGTGCGGTCTCCGGCGTCGGTCGTCGGTCGTCGGGCGTCCAGGTTTGCCAAACAACCATGATTTTTATCCAAATTTTATGTAAAACAACCTTGATTTTTATCCAAAATTTCCGTAAAACAACCTTGATTTTTATCCAAGAAATGATATAGTAGGCTTGTTTCCAATTAGTAATCACGGACAGACAAAAATGCATCGTTTTTTATCACAAAAACTGCTACAATGGAAGGAACGTCCCACCCGTCATCCCTTGATTTTGCGCGGGGCGCGTCAAGTCGGCAAGACCTATCTGGTCCGTGAATTGGCCCAGTCGTCCTTTGCACATTTCATCGAAGTGAATTTTGAGGCGGACGCCACGCTGTCGTCATTCTTCTCATCGAAGGATCCCTCGGTGATCTGCGAGCTGCTTTCCGCAAAGTACTCCATTCCTGTCATTGACGGGCAGACCTTGTTGTTTCTGGACGAACTTCAGGCCGCCCCGCCATTCGTCCTGGAATCCCTGCGTTACTTTTATGAAAAGCGTCCAGGTCTCCATGTGATTGCGGCGGGGTCGCTCCTGGAGTTTCTGCTTGAGCAGTCCAATCAGGAGACAGCACGGCACTTCCCCATGCCCGTTGGGCGAGTCGAGTATATGTATGTCCCGCCACTTCATTTCGAGGAGTTTCTATTGGCAGCCGGACAGTCCGGCCTGGTGGATTGGCTCGATGGCTACCAGGTAGGCACGGTGGAACCGGAAGGGCTCCACCGAGAGCTATCGCTGTGGCTCCGGCGATACCTCGCCATTGGCGGCATGCCCGCCGTGGCACAGGCATACTTCGCCGGGGACATCACGGCCGCCCAGCGCGAACAGCAACTCCTCCTATCCACATATCATGACGACTTCCCCAAATACGGCCGCCACGCCTCTCCCGCACTGCTCCAGAAGGTCTTTCTGGCGGTCCCGGCAATGCTCGGACACAAGCTGGTCTTTTCCCATATCGACGCAAGCGTCAAGGCACGGGACCTGTCGGAGGCCTTCAACCGACTTTGTCAGGCACGAGTCGTGGCCAAAGTCCGCCACACCCCGGCAAATGGCATCCCCATCGGTTTTGGGGCGAACGGCACGGTCTTCAAGCCGCTCTTTCTGGATGTCGGACTGGCCTGCCGCGCCCTCGGCCTGAGCCTGGCAGACTTCGTGATGGATGACACGGCGCTCCTGGAAAATCGCGGCGAGATATGCGAGCAGTTCATCGGACAACATTTACTATCTGCGGGCGAGGAATATGAGGAGCCTTCCGCCTACTATTGGCAACGGGAGGCGCGCGGGGCCTCGGCCGAGGTGGACTATATCGT
>JAFYIW010000299.1 GCA_017538465.1 Victivallales bacterium | reverse complement strand
TAGAATGCTCAGACAAAGATATTCACCTTTTAGGAATATCTAGATCAGAATCCGCCCCCCAGATAAAAACGGAAGGCAAACTGAAAGTCAGGTATTTTTCCCGAAAGTGCGTGCCAAATCGAAAAGACGGACTATATTAATGGATTGCACGTAGTTTTTTGTCCTATCCGACACTTCCATCCCAAACAACCCAACACAACCATGAGTACGAGCATCAGCATCGCAACCACCAAGCGTGACAAGGTGGGAAGCGCCAACGCACGCCGTCTTCGCCGCACTGGGCAGGTTCCAGTCGTCGTCTATTCCAAAGCCGAAAAAGGTTCTGTGAGCATCCATCTTCAACTGGCTGAAGGGGATGTGGCAAAGATAGCACACCACGCCGGTCTGGTCGAACTGACCGTCGATGGCGGCGCCAAATACAACGTCATCACCAAGGAAATCCAGTTCAACCCCATCAGCGGGCGCCCGCTGTCGGTGGAGTTCCAGGAAGTCAAGGCCGGTCAGACGGTGACGGTCACCGTACCCGTCGAGGCCCATGGCGAACCCGCCGGCATCAAGCAGGGTGGTCAGCTGGAACAGGTTCTCCACACTCTCGTCATCACCGCCGCCCCGCAGGACATCCCGGAGGTCGTCACGGTCGATGTCTCCGGCATCGAGCTGGACCAGGCGCTCACCGTTGCCGACATCAAGTTGAACGGCACCGCGAAGATTGACGAAGATCCTCAGCTCATCGTCTTCCATGTGCGCAAGCCGCACACCAAGAACGTTGAAGCTGAAGCCGCACCGGCCGCCGCTGAAGGCGAAGCCGCCGCCGCTCCGGCCGCCGAAGCCGAGAAGAAGTAGTTTTTGTCGCCAGAAGGAGAGTTCGGTCACTCCATCCCTCTGGCATTTCATTTCCAGAGTTCATCGGACGACATGTCGTGAATATCTGGAAGCTGTTTGATGGACTCCACTGCCCAGCTGAAGCTGATTGTCGGCCTCGGCAATCCGGGGCTGCGTTATGCGCTGACCCGCCACAATGCGGGCTGGCAGGTCGCCGACCTGCTTCTGCATCACGCCAGCCCCCCGGCAGTCAAGTCGCTTTGGCAACCAGACAACGGAGAGTTGTTCTGGCTGACGCTAAACCAAAGCCCTTGCCTGCTCCTGAAGCCGCTGACCTACATGAACCTCAGCGGCGAAGCAGTGGCACCGACCATGCGGCATTTCCAACTATCTCCCAGGGAAATGCTGGTGGTCTCCGATGACCTGGATCTGCCCGAAGGACGCCTTCGGCTCAAAGCCAAAGGCTCCAGCGGCGGACACCGGGGACTGGCATCCATCATTCAGTGCCTGCAAGCAGAGGACTTCCCTCGTTTGCGGGTCGGTATCGGGAGGCCACAGCCCAGCTCGGGCACGCCCATCGTGGATTGGGTGCTTGCCCACTGGGTTTCCGCTGAAGACTCCCCTGCGTCGGAGGCGCTCCGCAAGGCTGCGGAGATTGTCCGGCTAGTCGCCTCAGGGCCATTCGAAACGGCCGTCCGGATTGCGTCACAGGGTTGAGCCCAATAAGGCTTGGAGAATTCATGCGGACGAAGTTCCATGCCAAAAACAACCAAGGAGTTCCATCGTGTCCAAATCTCTGTATGAAGTGATGTTCGTCCTCGACCCGCAGAAGGTCGAGGGGAATGGCGAGGCCTTCGATGCCGCCATTCAGGCACAGCTCAAGGAGTTCGGCGGCGAAATCTCGCGCGTCAAGTTCCTGGAGAAACGCACCTTCGCGCGCCCCATGGGCAAGCACAAGGTCGGTCTCTACTGGGACTACATCGTCGAACTGGACGGCACCGTGCCAGCCCAAATCAAGGAAAAATACCGCCTGGACGCCCAGGTGCTCAGAATCGGCATCTTCCATTGGAAGCAGGGCCAGGACGACGAGGTCTTCAAGCCGCGGGATGAGCGCATCTTCGGCGAAGAGTCCTTCCAGGACCAGTATGACAATGACAACTACCGCAGCCGCGGACGCGGGCGCTAGTCTGTCTTTCCCGTTTTTCTCAGAACCCTCAACCACTAGGAGCCACGCATCATGGCGAGCGTCAACAAGGTGATTCTCATTGGCAACCTGACCGCCGACCCGGAAATCCGTCAACTTCCCTCCGGAGAATCGGTCGCCATGTTCTCCTTGGCGATGAACCGCCGCTTCACCAATGCACGTGGAGAGCAGGTGGAAGACACCACCTTCGTCGAAATTGACGCCTTCAGCCGCACGGCCGAGGTCATTCGCCAGTATGTCCACAAGGGCGACCCGCTCTTTGTCGAGGGGCGTCTGCGTCAGGACCGCTGGCAGGACAAGACGACGGGTGCACAACGCAGCCGCCTCAAGGTCGTCGCGGAAGGCGTTCAGTTGCTCTCAGCCCGCCAGGGCGGCACTGTCTCTGCCGGTGGCGAGGACGGCTACGGCGCTACGCCGCAGTATCGCCCGCAATACCAGCAGCCGCAATACGGCCAGGCTCCCGCGCAGCAGTATGGCTA
Organism: Victivallales bacterium; assembly: GCA_017538465.1. Classification (GTDB taxonomy): domain Bacteria; phylum Verrucomicrobiota; class Lentisphaeria; order Oligosphaerales; family Oligosphaeraceae; genus RGIG1601. The sequence continues at coordinate 1,010 of JAFYIW010000299.1, read as the reverse complement.
TGGGCAACCGGCGCCGCAGCCGCCGCAGTACCGTGCGGCCGCCCCCGCCGCTTCTGCCCCCATGCCCTCCTTCCAGGCGCCTCCCCCTGCCCCTCCGGCGGATGACGCTCCGGTGGACGATGTTCCGTTCTGAGCGAATTTCGAATCATCTAGTTCATTTGGCAACACACAAGGATAATCACCATGAAGAATGCAAAAGGTAAGCATCGCCGTCGCAAGCTGATGCGCGCCAAGACCTGCCGTCTGTGCGAGAATCAGATTTTCAACATCGACTTCAAGGATGTCGATTTGCTCAAGCGCTATCAGACGGAAGGCGGGCGCATTCTCTCCCGCCAGATCACCGGCAACTGTTTCAAGCACCAGAAACTTCTCGCGGCCGCGGTGAAACGTGCTCGCGTGATGGGTTTGGTTCTGTAATGTGACACCCCCAGTAGAAGGAATACAATCATGGCAAAAGAACTCATTCTCCTGGATGATGTCAAGGATCTCGGCAAAATTGGCGAGGTCGTGAAGGTGGCGGACGGCTATGCCCGCAACTATCTGATTCCCAAAAAACTCGCTCAGCCGGTCAGCAAGGGCGCGTTGCGCCAGGTCGAGGCCCGCAAGCTCAAATTGCAGAAAGAGCACGAGGAGCGTGTGGCCATCGCCAAGGCGGTCGCCGAGAAACTGGCTCAACTGACGGTGACCATCCCGATGAAGGTCGGCGAGAACGACCAGCTCTTCGGTTCGGTCAGCGCCCAGATGATCGCGGAGGCGGTCAAGGCCCAGGGCATTGAAATCGACAAGAACGAAGTCGTGCTGGAGGAGAACCTCCGCACCCTCGGAGACTACACCGTCAACGTGAAACTCAATGCCGAGGTCACCGGAACCGTGAAGGTTCAGGTGACGAAGCAGGAGGCCTAATCCCCCGCTGTTCCACGTATCGAGGTTCAATTCCTGCTGCGGCGTTCTCCTCAAGGGAGTTCGCCGCAGCCTTTTTTTTGGAGGAATGCTTTGTTCCCCATGAGGGT
>JAFYIW010000298.1 GCA_017538465.1 Victivallales bacterium | reverse complement strand
TGCAAGTGCCTGAAAGGCACGCAGCCGGCGGGGGCAGGCGCCACCAGAATCCTGCGCCTGAAAAAGGCGCGATAACCCTTTTGGTAAAGCCAAAACTATAATTCTGCCGTTAGGTGCCCTCTCGGAGGACATAGCGAAGAATTTTAACCGGACAGCAATGGGACAACAGTGATTTGCAAAACAAAATTGACATAAGGGGTTATTTTAACATTGCGAAATAAGCGGCCAATAACTGGTTCCGAAAGTCCTGGAGTCTTCCTATTGGTGCGAATGGTTTGTTTTTTCTTTTCTGCCTTGACCGCATGGTTCAGCGGAAATGGCGGTTTTCCATCATCCTGTAATTCACGACCAACATCAGGAATCACTTATGAAACGTCCCGTAATACTGCTTTTATGTCTGTTGACCTGCGTTCTCCTCGCCGAGACCATCGGGGTGCGACCCTACGAGATGGACTGGGCCGGACGCTACCAGGACGAACATCCCGAAGCGGTGATAGAGGACTTCGAGAACGAGGGCTGGTTCGGCGAGTGCGCCGACGGCGAAATCACCGTGGAGCGCTCCCGCGAGCAGCTGCTCTTCGGCGACTACGTGCTGAAGGTCGCCTACCACAACAACGCCGCAGGCACCCAGGTCTATTACATCCGCCCGCCTGAACCGCTGGCCACGCCCGAGGGGTTCGACGCCATCACCCTCTGGGCCTACGGCAACGAGGAGGCCATCTGCCAGGATGCCCTGACCATCGGACGCGTCATCATCTATCTGCAACTGCGCAACGCCGAAGGCGAGACCAAGGACATCGAGATGTACCGCGCGGACTGGTACCAGTGGTGCATGATGCACCATACCATGACGCCGGAGGAACTGGCGCAGTTCTCGCGCCCTGGCACCGTGGTCACGGGCATTGTGCTGAAACCCGCGAACAACACGGAGCTCCGGACCATCTACTTCGACAGCCTCTCGTTCTTCAAGGAGCAGTACAAGCCGCTGACCTTCACCAAACGCCCCAAGCGCGGCATTCCGCTCTTCCCCGGACAGGACCCCGGCGCCAACACCGGCGAGGGAACCCTGCCGTTCCCGACCCGTGAGGACACAATTCTGCCAGACAGTGCAGGAAATAATGCACAAATATCTATAAATAAAGAAAATAACGCATTTATTCTTCACTATGTGGCCGACGATGGCGACCTGAAAATCGCCTACACGCCTCAGACCGGCACCTGGAGCGACTTCACCGCCTCCTGGAACGGCGGTCCGTCCTTCCAGCCGCTTTATGACGGCGGAGCGAAGTTCCTGGGGGATGGCGCGACGGCGGCCGAACTGGTCTCCTGCGGGGTGGAGGACGGCAAGGTGAAGGCGGTCTGGAACTACACGCTGGCGGACGGCCATGAGCACGAGGTCACTTATCAGTTCTGTCTAAAGGGCAAGACGCTGGTGCTGGACACCATTTCCTCCAATGCGGACAACCAGCTTCTGGAGGTCTCCTACGGCGAGGTCAAGGGCGTGGAGTGCCTGGACCTGGTGCAGATTCCCTACTATGCCTATCGGCCCAATGTCCGTCCCGCAGTGCCTCTGGTGAAAGTGGGAGACGACCAGCTTTTCCTGAGCGGTCACACGGACTGGTATCTCTCCAACTCGAGCCGCCCGCTGGCCGGCGAGTATCCCTACGAGACAAAGTTGCAGTTCAATGGCAGCACCCGCTATAACGCCAAAATCGACGGGAAGCGCAACGATGTCTATGATCGCTTCTTCGTGACCGTCTCGCCGGTCTTCGAGGAGCACCTGCCGAACATTGCGAACCCGCAGTCGCCGTGGCGTCACATCACGGGCACCTACATCTGGGGGGCCTACGGCGCATGGCAACGCGACAAGGACAAGGAGCACTGGTATTACTACTGGCGTCATGGCATGCGCAAATGCCTGGTCACCAACCATGAGACGATGTGGCGCGACGGCGAGGAGTCCTTCACCTTCCGCACCCGCACCGCGCCTGGCAAGGGCGGCGACGAGGGGGAGTGGGACTACGCGCGGTATTTGCAGGACACTCTGGGCTTCGTCTATGGACCCTACAACAACTTCACCGACCTGGCGCCCGTCAATGAGCATTGGTCCATCGACATGGTCACGCGCGACCCCGACAACATCGTGCTGCACTCCTGGCGCCGCTGCTACCAGCCCAAGGCCCTGCGCGCCGTGGAGTTCTGCGAGAAGCTCGCGCCTGCCATCCAGGCGAAGTTCCACTACAGCACAGCCTACTGCGACGTCCACACCGCCATCGGTCCCTGGGACGGCACGGACTTCGATTTCCGCACGCCAGGCGCCGGCACCTTCGCCCAGACCTTCTACGCCTACGGCGAGCTGATGCTCCTCCAGAAAAAAGCCTGGAATGGCCCCGTCTATTCCGAGGGGCCGTATTACTGCTTCTACAGCGGACTCACCGACGGCAACTACGGACAGGATCGCTCCTACCTCATCTACTCCCGCCCCTGGCTGGTGGACTTCGATCTGCGCAAAATCCACGAGAAGGAATGCAACTTTGGCATGGGCGCCGTCGATATGTTCTTCCGGGACGAAATCAAGGGCGACTGGAGGGAGGACGGACATACGGACGAGCATATCGACCGCTTCTTCACGGCGGTCATGGCCTTCGGGCATCCTGGCGTCCAGGTGAAGGAGGTCGGCACTCGCACTGCCATGCGCAACTATTTCCTCTTCCAGCAGATGCAGACGCAATACACGCAGGCCAGCGTGACGGCCATCCGCTACTGCACGGAGGACGGGCGGCTCCTTGACACCTCCGAGGCCATCCGGACGGGGGCCTACCGCAACTCGCAGTTGGTCATCGACTACGACAGTGGCGCCCACGTGGTCGCCAACGGCTCCACCGAACTGCCGCTCAAGGTGACGTATGCGGGACGCGAAATCTCCCTCCGCCCCAATTCCTTCGTGGCCTGGACGGACGACGGGCAGTACCTCTCCACCAACGCCGATTCCGACGGTCTCCCCTGCGACTATGTCGAGTCGCCCGAATACATCTTCCTGGACGGGCGTGACCGCGCGTTCCAGCGGATGCCCAAGGCCGACGGCTCCGGCAGCGCGGTCTGCCGAAATGATGATGCGGAGCATTGGGAGTTCATCCACTACGAAGGGGCACAATGCGGCTTCGCCGTCGAGGGCGGCAACGCCCGCGCCTACAACTATGAAAACGAGGACATCGGGCCCGCCACCGCCGTGCGCTGCCGTGGGATGCTCTATGTGCTGCCAGTCGAGGGTGCCTTCAGTTACAAACTGGAGAAGAGCGCCGTCACGCCGGAGACTCTGCTCTCCAGCGAAGCCTACGAAGTCGCCTCTGGCGACACCGTGACCATCCAGACGCCCAATGGGCCGGTCGAGCGCGTCATCAACGGCGACCCCGGCGAGCGCGTCTGGGTCGAAATTGACGGTCAATATCTCTGCTTCGTGGTGCGCATGCCGGTCGAGTCCGAATAAATCGCTTGTCCTTCCTGTAACGCAAACGACATCCATGCACAAACTTCTTTCCGTCATCGCAATGTGTGCTTTCACCAGCCTCTGTTCCGTCGGCGCGGAAAAGCTCTTCCCGAAGGGGGAGAAGTTGCTCTTTCCCAAATCCAGCCGCAATTCCATCATGGAGTCCGTGGTGGTGGTGACGCCGAACCGCCATGTCATGGTCTTTGATGGCGGCCACTATGTTGATGCCGAGCATCTTGTCGAACTCATCCTCCAGTATTCCGACACCGTCGATTACTGGTTCCTCTCCCATGCCCATGACGACCATTGCGGGGCAATCATCGAGCTGGCCAAAATCAATGCCGATCGGCTGAAAATCAAGAATGTCCTCTATGCCTTCCCCTCGCAGGAATGGCTGGCCGAGACCGAACAGTGGTCGAAAGACGAGACCAGGCGCGTCTGCGAAGGCGTTGCGGCGTTGCCCTGGCCACAAACCACACTTCGCAAGGGAGACCATTTCGAGGTGGACGGGGCCGTCGTCGAGGTCCTGAATTTCTACGACCTGGGCATCACCGCGAACTCCTGCAACAACTCCAGCCTGGTCTTCTCGCTTCACATGGGCGGAAAGCGGCTCATTTTCCCAGGAGACATTGGCGTCGAGATGTCCCAGGTTCTCGTCGAGGAATACGGCGATGCCCTCAAGGCCGACATCGTGGTGCTCTCGCATCACGGCCAGAACGGCGCCAGCCGCCAGTTCTATGAAAAAGTCGCTCCGGAAATCGCCATCTGGCAGACGCCGTCGTGGCTCTGGGACAATGACAATGGCGGCGGACCAGGCTCTGGCACTTGGCAGACCAACTATGTCAAATGCTGGCTCCAGGAGCTGGGCGTGAAAAAGCAATTCCGCAATACGGAGGACATCGTCCTCGAATAGACGTGAGACACATTCCAGAGACTCCCAAAGGGTTTTCCGATGAAAAATACCATGACTAAAATTGCAATTCAATGGTTTTTCCTGCTGACCTGTGTCCTTTTTGCCCAGACCGTCGGGGTGCGTCCTTACGAGATGGACTGGGCGGGACGCGTTGAGGATGACCATCCCGATGCGGTGCTGGCGGATTTCGAAGAGGAGGGCTGGACGGGCGAGTGCGCCGGCGGAACCATCACTGTCGAGCGTACGCGCGAGCAGCAGCTCTTCGGGGAGTACGTGCTGAAGGCGACCTACTGCAACACCATCGAGAGCAGCCAGATTTACTACATCCGCCCGCCCGAACCGCTGAAGGCCCCGGAGCACTTCGACGCCATCACCCTCTGGGTTTATGGAAATCCGGAGGCGATTGAGAAGGACCGCGCATCCATTGGGCCGATTTGCCTCAATGTCCAGCTGACCAATGCCGAGGGCAGTGCCACGGACATCGAATTGTACAGCGTGGACTGGAACGAGTGGTTTCTGTGCCACAAACGCCTCACTCCAGAGCAGCAGGAGCAGTTCTCGCGGCCTGGCACCACAGTCACGGCGATTGTGCTCAAGCCCGCGAACAACATGGAACCCCGCACGCTCTACTTCGACAGCCTCAGCCTCTACCAGGAGGAACTCCAGCCGCTGACCTTCGAGCCACGCCCGAAGCGCGGCGTCGCGCTCTTCCCCGGACAGGATCCCGGCGCCAACACCGGCGAGGGCACCCTGCCTTTCCCGAACCGCGCAGACACGATTTTGCCGGACAGCATTGGAAATAATACACAAGTATTTATAGAACAAGAAGATAATTT
>JAFYIW010000297.1 GCA_017538465.1 Victivallales bacterium | reverse complement strand
TCCATTTCCTCCTCTTCCTTCTGCTCCCTGAGCTCGTCTAGCTTCTCCATTTCCTCTTCTTCCTTCTGCTCCCTAAGCTCGTCTAGCTTCTCCATTTCCTCCTCTTCCTTCTGCTCCCTGAGCTCGTCTAGCTTCTCCAGTTCTTTGTCGTAGTCCGTTGTGTTTTTCTCAAGGATACGGTCTGCCCTCTCGTTGAACTCCTTGTCAATCCTCTCGCGGATACGGTCTGCCCTTTCGTTGAATTCCATGTAGATGTTTTCGCGGATACGGTCAGCTCTTTCGCCGAACTCCTTGTCAATCCATTCACGGATATGGTCTGCCCTCTCGTTGAACTCCTTGTCGAGCCTTTCGCGGATTTGTTCTTCCCTTGCGTCGAATTCTTCGTCAGTCATGGTATTTCCTCTTTTGAAATCAGTCGCGAAAATTCATCGGAACGGTGATGGGAAACGCCATCACCATGTCGGTACGGACATGGCAACATTATGAATTATGCGGTGCGTTTCTTTAGAGAACGGGGATGGTTGAATGTAAGGGATTGTGGCAACCTCTGTCCAAGGAGGAGGGCCATATAGGCGGAGAGGTATTGGATGCCATCGCGCACTTCCAGATTGCCTGGACAGACGATGAATTCGTGGATTTTCAAGTAGCAAATGTCACGTATTCGGTGATTCCGCAACAAGGGGTTTTAGCAGGAAATCGGTGACGGGAAGAAGGCGGATGGTTTTGCCGTTGTGTTTTTCCGTGGCTTTTTCTACGTGGGTAATCAGGAGGAGGTCGTTGCAGAAGAGCTGTTCAGAGGCCTTGAGCAAGGCGTTGATTTCGCGTTGGCGCGTCTTGGGCGTGGAGAGATCATAGCAGACCTGAATCAGCTGAAGTACACGTTGTTTGCGAACCAAGACGAAGTCGACCTCACAGCCATTTTTCCAGTAAAAGATATCGTAGTCGCCGGCTGCGCGTCCGCTGTAAAGTTTGAGGAAAACGAGATTTTCCAGTCGCCAGCCCAAGTTGTCGCCATTTTCGGAGATGCCCGTGAAAGAGGTGACCATTCCAAGATCCATCGCGTATGCCTTCTCCGACTGCTGGCGCCGTAGCGGTTTGAAGGAAAATTTCGGCACCAGTCGGATGAGAAAGGCCTGCTCCAGGTGGCTGGCATAGTTCTGCAGGGTGTGGGTTCCTTTGACTCCGAGCATCTTGGAAATCTCCAGATAGTTGACTTCGCGGCAGAAGTTGTCTAGAAGAACCGAGGAAAACTGAGCGAGCACCTTGGGATACCGGACATTGAAGCGCCTCGTCACATCTTTGAATAGGATAGCGTTGTAGAGGGTATTGAGATAGCTTCGACGGTCGGCGACTTGGTAGCTTTCGGGTAGTCCTCCTTGACGCGAGTAGGTCTGGTACGCCTCCTCGCGCCTGGCCAGCGCACGCGTACTCTGGCTGCCATCATCGATTTTCGCGAAAGAGAGATACTCTGCGAAGGAGAGTGGCAACAACTCGATTTCCCGGTAACGCCCCGTGAGATGCGTCCCAAGTTCCTGCGAAAGCAGGTGCGAATTGGAGCCGGTCAGGACGACACGAAGACCCCGACGCAAAAGGCGGTTGACGAAGAGTTCCCAACCGTCGATATTCTGTATTTCGTCCAGAAAAATATGGGTGAAATCGCCATAGACAGCATACGCAGCCAGAAGGAGGTCGTTAAGCTGGGGGGCGGCACTCAGATTGGCTAGGATTTCATCGTCAAAGTTGATATAGGCATAATGGGCGCCAGCTGCTCGAAGCGCCTGGTGGCAGAGAGTGGTCTTGCCCGAACGACGCATTCCAACCACAACCTGTGCCAGCGAACTGGTCAAATCCAGGTCATACTGGCGTATGCGTGGACAATAGGAACCCCAAGGGAGGGCATCCATTTCCTCCTTCTGGTCGGTTAAAATCTGCAGGAAGTCCATCGTGCTTTATGAGTTGTGTGCCAACATCAGCGGTTGCCATACTGTAATACTTTTGCTGTGTATTGCAAATCCTTTTACAAAGTTTTGCTGTGTATTGCAAATCTTTTTGGGTTTGCAATGAGATTCCCGCCATCACTTGGGGTGTGCCCCGCTGCCGCTTGTGGTGTAGCCTGCGGGGCACGAAGCAGAACCCGTGTTACCTCGCGGTGTATTTCTGGAGGGTTTTGCGGATGGCGCCAGGGGCCGCGATGAGCTCAATGAAGTACTGCGCCACGGTGTCGGCGAGGCCGGCCTCGAAGAGATCCACGCCGAAAATCTTGGCGTTGGCCAGGAGCACCTGGAGTTTGTCCTTGACTTCAGCGACGGTGGGAGCGTCGCCGAGTTTGAAGGCGTCCACGACTGGCTTGACGGTGGCGGTGAGCGGGTCGGGAGAGAGTTCGAAGGGCGCGCCATTGTCATCCACGGCCATGAGATAGCGCAGCCATCCGGCATAGACCAGCGGGATGAGCTTGAGGTCGGAGACCTTCAGCGCGGGGTCGGCGAGGTAGGCTTTGACGGTCTCGCCGAAGCGGATGGAGAGCTTCTGGGAGGTGTCGGTGGCGATGCGCTGAGGCGTGTCGGGCATGAAGGGATTCGGAAGGCGGACATTCACCACGGTGTCGATGAAGCTCTTGGGCTCAATCACGCCGGGGTTGGTGACGACGGGCAGGCCTTCCTGGTAGCCGATGACCTGGATGAGCTTGGAGAGCTCGGGGTCTTTGGTTTCGGCGCAGATGGAGGTGTAGCCCAGGAGGCAGCCATAGACCGCCAAGGCGGTGTGGAGGGGATTCAGGCAGGTGCAGACCTTCATCCGCTCGACCTTGTTGACCGTCTCGCGGGTAGTGAAGATGACGCCGACCTTCTCCAGGGCGGGACGGCCATTCGGGAAGGCGTCCTCGACCACGAGGTATTCGCTCTCCTCGGCGTTCACGAAGGGCGCGACGTAGGTGCGCTTGGAGGTCACGACCGCCTCGGTGCCCTCCAGACCGCTCTCCTGGAGCATCTTCTCCACGGAGTCGGCGGGGCGCGGGGTGATTTTGTCAATCATGCTCCAGGGGAAGGCGACTTTTGCGGGATTGGCGATGTATTCCTGGAAGGCCTTGGGCACCAGGCCCTTCTCGGACCAGGCTTCGGCGTAGGCGCTGACCGCCTGGCAGAGCTTCTCGCCATTGTGCGAGCAGTTGTCCGTGGAGACCATCGCGACGGGATAGGCGCCTGCCTGGAAACGCGCGTAGAGCAGTGCGACGACTTTGCCGAGGTAGCTGGCGGGCTTGGCGGGGCCGGCGGCGAAATCCGCCTCGACGGCGGGGAGGAGTTTGCCGTCTGGCGTCCTGAGCGCATAGCCCTTCTCGGTGATGGTGAAGGTCGCCATCTGGAGCGAGGGATTGGCGAAGACGGCCTTGAGGCACGAGAATTCGGTGTCGTTTTCAGAGTCCAGAATCATGGATTCGACCACGGAGCCGATGACGGTCTTCTCAATGGAGCCATCGGCCTTGAGAGTGACCAGCACGGAGTAGTTGTCGTGTGGGCGGTAGGATTTCTCGATAATCTCGTAGTCGAAGCCCTCGGCGGCGATGATGCCGGTGTCCATCAGACCGTCATTGAGCATCCGCTGGGCGAGGTTGGCCTGGAAGGCGCGGAAGATGTTGCCAGCGCCGAAATGAATCCACTGCGGTGCGGCGAGCGTCTTCTCTCGCACGGCGGCACGGTCATATTGGGGGAGGGCGTAGCCCGCCTGAGTCCAGGCGGCGCGGTCTTTCAAGCCAGATTCAGTGAGTTGCATCTTATTGGGAGGTTAAAGGTTAAAGCTTAAAGGTTAAAGTTGGTTTAAGTAAAAGTCCGTTGTCCGCCGTCCGTCGTCTGGTGTCCCGGCCTGCCGTCAGTCGTCCGTCGTCCGCCGTCTGACGTCCCGGCCTGACGTCCGCTGTCCGCCGTCTGGCGTCCCGGCCTGCCGTCTGTCGTCCGTCGTCTGGCGTCCCGGCCTGCCGTCTGTCGTCCGTCGTCTGGCGTCCCGGCCTGGCGTCCGCCGTCCGTCGTCTGGCGTCCCGGCCTGCCGTCCAGAGAAACGTGGTTATTTCTGCAAAGTCCCGATGAGTTCGGCGGCGGTGGCGATGTGGTGTGCGTCCAGCCAGTCGTTCATCTGGCGTGGAATTTCCACGAGGCACTGCGGATTGGCGAAGATGGCGGTTCCCACGCCCACGGCGGTGGCGCCGGCGACCAGGAACTCCAACGCGTCGGTGCCGCTGGTGACTCCGCCCATGCCGATGATGGGCGTGTCGGGCACGGCTTGGTGGACCTCATAGACCATGCGAAGGGCGATGGGCTTGAGCGCGGGGCCAGAGAAGCCACCGGTGAAATTCGCCAGTTTGCTCTTGCGCTTCTCGAGGTCGATGGCCAGTCCGGTAAAGGTGTTGATGAGCGAGAGCATGTCGCTGCCGGCGTCCACGGTGGCGCGTGCGAAGTCCGCGATACGGGTGACATTCGGCGAGAGCTTGGTGATGAGCGGAAGGGTGGTCGCCTTGCGCACGGCGGAAACGACCTTCGCGGCCTGCGTCGGGTCGGTGCCGAAGGCGATTCCGCCTGCCTTGACGTTCGGGCAGGAGATGTTGATTTCCAGGGCGGCCACACCCTCGCGCTCGGCGTCCAGCCGCTCGGCGACCTCGGCGTATTGCTCGATGGACTTGCCCCAGATGTTCACAATCATAGGGCAGGGCAGGGTACGCAAATAAGGCAGATAGTGTTCGTCTTTTATAAATCGTTCAATACCAGGATTTTGTAAGCCAATCGCATTGAGCATCCCGCCAAAGACCTCGGCGGTGCGTGGCATGGGATTGCCGTCGCAAGGGAAGGGCGAGACGCCCTTGACGGTGATGGCGCCTAGTTGGTCAAATGGAACCAGCGAGGCATATTCGGCGCCGTAGCCGAAGGTGCCGGATGCGGTGACAATGGGGTTCCGCAGCTTCAGCGGACCAAGTTGGACAGATAAATCAGCCATACTTCAATGTCAAAAGGTTAAAGTTTAAAGTCAAAAGGTTTCATTTCAGGGAACGAGGTGGGGCAGAAATCGATCACAAACTTGGCGAAAACAAGAAGACTATTACTTGTGCACCGAATGATTGGGCATTCAAACTTTACCCTTTACCCTTTCAACTTTAAACTTTTACAGTGGTTTTTCCAAATCGGCGGTGGGGTCGATGACGGCGGCGGCGTGGCAGATGGCCAACGCCAGCGCGTCGGTGGAGTCGTTGGCGAGATTCTCGACCCGGATGCGAAGGAGATTGGAGACCATCTTGGCGACGTGCTCCTTGGTGGCGGTGCCGTTGCCGGTGACCACCTGCTTCGCACGACGAGGCGCGTATTCGTAAACGGGCACTTCGGCCTCGGCCAGCACGCCCAGAACGGCACCGCGGGCGGTTCCCAGCACGATGGCGGTGCGGGCGTTCTTGCAGTAGAAGCCGCCTTCGATTGCCACGGCGTCGGGGTGGTACTTGGTGAGGAGGTCCTTGATGGCGCCGTTGAGGTGGCGCATGCAATCGGTGAGCGAAACTGTCTGGGGATTGACAATTACCCCGCAGTCCACTGCGGTCCAGTGCTTTCCGTGGACATCGATGATGCCCCAGCCAGTCTTGCGCAGGGCAGTATCCATGCCCAGGATGCGTAGGTTTAGCTGCGCGGCTCCACCTTGGACACTGATTTCGGCAGGCGCTTTCTTGTCATGCCGAATAGTGCGCGTCTCCCAGCCTTTGGCGTCCCCGGCGGGACGTTCGCCGCGTTTTCGTGCCTCGGAGGCCGCCAGCAGCGCGGCGAGTTTGGCGTCATTCTTGATGTGCATGAAACAAATATAATGCTTGAAGGAAATCTCGTGTTTGGAGTTCCTTGAAAGCCTTGCTAGCTGTTCTAGCCTTGCTAGCCGAACTAGCCGTTCTAGCCCAATTAGGTAGGCTATGAAATATTGTAAAATTAGGATATATTAATACAAAACAGCTTCCATTCAACAAGGTAAACGCATGCGGTATTGGATTCGATTGATATTATGGGTGTTGGTGCTTGCGCTTGGCTTTTTCGGTGTGCTGTGTTTGCGGTTTGACCACTCCGTGACAAAGCGTTTTCAGGCGGAAGTGGAGGCGGTTCCCTGTGAATTTCACTTGGATGCAACCCAGCCAACGCATCTCCGGATTCCGTTTCACCATGGGTATGAGGGACTTCACGGCTGTGTGCTGTATCTTCGAGAGGAGAAATCAAAGTTCCTGAAATTCCAGGACGCCAGTTTCCTGGAGTTCTCCTTGCTTGATGGAGACACTGTGGTGGTGGAAGGAGACAATAGTACGCCGTGTAAGGAAATTTGGTCGGATTCCGCCGACCATTTTTCTGGAACGCCATTTGCGTATCTTTGGCATGCTGCACCTCATCTTCCATATCAGGACTATACGTTGGAGGTGGAGGTCAAGACGCCGCAGGCGGACCCCGCCTGTGCAGACCTGTCGGTGGTTGTCCACTACCATCCTTGTAGCATGGTCTTGCTTGGAGGTTTTTATGCAAGAATTATCGGCATTGTCTCAGGGGGACTGGCGCTGATACTTGCCTTGGGAGTGGTGGTTTGGCAAAGGCGAAGACCTGCTGAATGAAATGCTGTAGCAGAATGGCTTGATATGAACCGATGGGCCGCGTTCCAGGTGTCCCCTCAACGCTATTTCT
>JAFYIW010000296.1 GCA_017538465.1 Victivallales bacterium | reverse complement strand
TCCCGCCATTACGGAACCATGTTCCACGTCGCCATCCACCGCAGCGCGACGAAGCCCGCCAATCCAGAAATTCTCGACTTGCGCTTGCGCATCCGCATGGGCGATTTTGCCAGATTGGAGCATCGCGATGAGATCGAGCTGCAGCCGTTCGAAATCCCGGGTGCCCTCGTTGCGCAGGGCACGGACGGCGACCACATGCAGCGCGGGATCGAACTGCCCCGTCGCCTGGGCCTCACGGGCGGCGGCTCGGAAGAGTGCCTCCTTGAAGCGCGGATGCGTCTCGCATTCGCGCGCGACCGCGAAGCGCGTGCCCATCTGGACACCGGCGGCGCCCAGCATCAGCAGATGCGCCATCAGGCGCCCCGTGCCGATTCCGCCGGCCACGAAGATCGGCACCTCGTCGCCAAAATGGAAAAGAACCTGCTGCAGCAGCACGGCAAGGCAGACCGGCCCGACGTGTCCGCCGGCCTCCGTGCCTTCCAGAATCAGCGCGTCCGTGCCGAAGGCCAGCAGCCGCCGCGCCAGGGATTCCGTGGAGGCAAAGCACATCACCTTGGCACCCGTCGCCTTCATCCGCGCAATCTCCGTGTCCCGCGGCAGCCCTCCGGCGAAGACCACGACCGGCGGGGGGTTCCTCTCCAGGACATCCAGGTGGTTTTGGTAGGCCGGCCCCAGAGTAATCACATTCACGGCAAAGGGACGGCCACCCGTCAGCGTCCGCGTCTCCCCGATGGCCTGGTCCAGCAGAGCCGACGGCATGTTGCCGCCCGCCAAGGCGCCAAAGCCGCCGGCCCTGGTGACGGCCGCCACCAGCTTCGGCGTGCTCACCCAAGTCATCGCCCCGCAGAGAATGGGCGCCTGCGTGCCAAGGAAGGCATTGCCCCGCGCAAAAAGCCGCCGCGTTGGCTCCGTCAACGCCCGGCGCGCATTGCGAGCCTCATTTTCATTCGACGCTAAAGGCATGGTCGCTCTCCAGGTTCAACTCGATTTGCCGCCCCAGAATCGCCAAGGCGGCATCCAGCACGACATCCTCCTCGGGGAGCTTTTCCCGCTCCAGCAGCCGCTCCTCGTCGGTCTTCAGCACCTCCGCCGTCTCCTCATCATCACTGCCCCGTCGGGGGCGGAAACGCCGGATCATCCGTGCCGCCCGCCGTTCCCGTTCGCGATACCCCCTTCTGGCCTGGATTTCCAGCGGCAGTTCCCTGATCTCGCGGAACTGGCGATAGGCCTCCACCTCGCGGGCGAACTCCACGAAGTCGGGATTAGTGGCCATGTATTCCTCGGCAAAGGCCTGCAATTCGGGCAGTCGGCTGCGCAGCCTGGTCTGCCGGGAATATCTCACGGGATTGATTTCATCCCATGGCAGACAATGGGGCAAGGTCTTCTCCGAGGTCTCCATGTGCTCCAGAAACGAGGGGAAGACAATGTCCGGCTCCACCCCGCGCTCCTGCGTCGAGCCGCCGTTGATGCGGTAGAATTTCGCGATGGTGATCTTCATCGTGCCGGGATCCTTCATCCCCAGCGTGACCATGGACTTCGCCAGCTGCGGCTGCGTCGACAGCTCGTCCAGCCCCTGGACGGTCCCCTTGCCATGGGTTGAACGGTCTCCGACAATCACCGCGCGCTCGGAATCCTGCAGGCAGGCGGCCACAATCTCGGAGGCCGACGCGCTGTTGCGGTCCACCATCACCATCAGCGGCCCGCGGTACATGGGGTTCGCGCGGCTGGCCCGCAGCACGCTGACGCCACCCTGCTGATTGCGCACCTGCACCACGGGGACTTTGCCTTCGAACAGTCCGCACAGCGCAACCGCCTCGTCCAGCGACCCGCCGCCATTCCCGCGCAGATCCAGAATCACTCCATCCACCGGCCCCGCCGCCATCGCCTCCCGCAGCAGCCGTCGCAGGTCGCTGGTCGTGCTCTTGTAATTCTTCTCCCCGCGGTCACGGGCATTGAAGTCGCGATAGAAAGACGGCAGATAGAGCTGAACCACCCGCGCGGGGCGCTCCATCCCCTCGACGGGGAATGAATAGGTGAAGCTCTGCGCCTCGGACTCCGTCAGCACAATCTCGTCGCGCACCAGTCGGTAGATCACGGACTCGCTGGAGCCCTCGGGCTGCACGGTGAGGAAGACCTCGGTGTCCTTCGGGCCGCGGATATACTGCACGACCCGGCTCAGCTTCATGCCGACGACATTCAGCGGCTCCTCCTCGGCGTCCTGCGCCACCGCGACAATCCGGTCGCCGGGCTTCAGGCGGCCGTCCCGCGCGGCGGGCCCACCAGGCACCAGGCTGGAGACTGTGGTATAGCCCTCCTGCCAGCTCAGCGTCGCGCCGATGCCCTGCAGCGAAAGGCTCATCGAGATGTCAAAGTCCTCCTTGGTCTCCGGCGCCAGATAATTGGTGTGGGGGTCGAAAAGCCCCAGGAAGGCATTGAGGTACATTTCCAGAATGTCCAGCGAGCTCGCCTCGTTGCGCACCATGAACATGCTGATCATGGAGCGCAGAGTGCGCTCACGGACATCGTCCTTTCCACGTGGCGCCTCATCCTCCCCGTCCTCCAGCTCCTCCCGGGTCAGGGCATTGCCCAGCAAGGCGCTTTTGACCATCTTCCGCCAGAGGTCGTGCTGCTGCGCCACACTGGCCGGCCACTGCAGCTCTTCGGAACGGGCATAGAGAGGCAACGTCTCCTCCTCGGTGAAATCCTGGTCGCGATACAGCTCCTCGGCCCAGAAAAGCACATACTCGCGATAGCGCTCCAGATATTTCTCATAGACCTGGTAGGGGAATCCCATCCGGAGGTTTTTCGAGCCGGGCGTGTAAAGCGTGTCGGCAGTGCCCTGCAGTTCATCCAAGTCACTTTGCAGAAAGATGACCTTCGTGGGATCCAGCATTTCAAAGAACGCCTGGAACCACTGGCAGGAAAGCATTGGCGTGAAGCTCTGATAATTGTAATGCTGGGTCAATGCGACCTGCACCACCGTACGGGCAATCAGGGCATCGCCGGGACTCGGCGTCGGACGCTCGATGTGGAAACCGCGCACCTCGTCCAGCTTCGCCTGCAGTTCGGCGCCAGGCTGGCCGGACGCCATCAGCCGCGGCAATCCAATGCAAAGGAAAAGGAGGCTCAGCGCCATCGCCAGCCGCGCCTTTTTCCCGCCAAATGTGCTTTCGTGTTTCATGAGAAAAGAAGGTGTTTTACAGACCACCAGTGCTTCGTTGCAGCCGAATCCTACAAGGCAGTGGAGCCCCTGCCTTTCATCACCATGCGGAGACGCTGGACGGCATCGCCGGCGAAGCGCCGCACCGCATCCAGCAGCCGCTCCTGCAGCCGGGGCTCGCGGAAGACATACAGCAGCGTCGCGTCCGCCACCTCAACCGTCAAAACGCCACGGGCAAAATGCACGGGGCGCATCTTCTGCACCAGCGCCTCGCAGGAGGCGACTTCCCCCCAATGCGCCTCGACCTCCGCCAGCACCCGGGCATCCGGACTCTGGATGGTGTCCAGGAAGCGGTCCACCAACTGGCCGATCCGCCGGGCCTGCGGATGCAGGGCGGCCAGGACAGCGGGGCGGCTTTCCTCGCCATACCAATCGCCAAGCAGCTCCTCCCGGGATCTCTCCCAGGCGGTCGGAGAGGAACCGTTGGCACGGCTTCGCCCCAGCAATGGCGTTGTGGAGGACTGGGATGTTTTTTTCTCGCTCCGCATTTTTCTGTGCTTCGCGTGCGCACATGCGCAGGTTCCTGGATTACATTATGCATGGCTGCAGTGAGCCAGACATCTTGCATAACATAAACTAAAGTTTGCCGCAATGCCGCAGATTGCAGAAAATTTAGCCGCAATTCGAGAACGCGTCCGGGCCGCGGCGGTCCAGTCGGGCCGTTCTCCCGACGCGGTGAAATTGCTGGCGGTCTCCAAGACCTTCCCCCCCGGGGCCGTGGCCGAGGCATACGCCGCCGGACAAGGCCGCTTCGGGGAAAACCGCGTGCAGGAGCTGGCGGCCAAGGCGCCGGCGCTGCCAAAGGCAATCGAGTGGCACCAGATTGGACACCTTCAGGCCAACAAAGTTCGCGGAGCGCTGGAGTTTGCCTCCTGGATCCACGCGGTTGACTCGCTGTCCCTGCTCCGGCGCATCGAACGGCTGGCGGCGGAGATGGCCGTCCACCCGAAGTTGCTGCTGGAAGTCAATGTCTCCGGCGAGGAGAGCAAATTTGGCCTTCGTCCCCAGGACGTCTCCGCCCTCTTGCGCGAACTTCCCCAGGACGCCCCCGCGCCAGTGGTGGGTCTCATGACCATGGCCCCTCTGGACGCGCCGCAGGAACTTCTGCACGCGGTCTTTGGCGGACTGCGCCGGCTGCGCGATCAAGTGCAGCAGGAAGCCGGGCGCGCCCTGCCGGAGCTCTCCATGGGAATGTCCGGCGACTTTGAGGTCGCCATCCAGGAAGGCTCCACCATCGTCCGCGTCGGAAGCGCCATCTTCGGACACCGTTAGGGAATTCCTCATTCCTCATTCCTCATTCCTCATTTTCAATGATTTGCCTTCCAGATCCAGAGATCATTCGTCTAGGCCCGCTAGCCATCCGCTGGTATGGCGCCTGCGCGGCACTCGCCTCCATCGTCAGCTATTTTCTGCTCATGCGGCGCGCCAGGCGCTTCAACCTGAAAGACCAGCAGGTCCTGGACGTCATGCTGATATGCGTGCTGGGCGGCATGGTCGGCGCCCGTCTGGAGTACGTCCGGCGGTTCTGGAGCCAATATTATGCCAACGACTTCCTGGGCATCTTCCGCGTCTGGGAAGGTGGACTGGTCTTCCAGGGCGGCTTCATTCTGGTGGCGCTCATTCTGATCTTGCTCTGCTGGAGACGACACTGGTCGATAGGCGACATCGCGGATTTGACGGCGCCCGTGCTGCCCGTCGCCCACGCCATCGCCCGCGTCGGCTGCCTGCTGAACGGTTGCTGTTTCGGCATACCGTGGAAGTATGGCGTGGTGTATCCGGCGGCCGGCAATGAAGTGCTCCAACGGCAAATCGAAAGGGGCCTGCTGCCACCCGACGCCGTCTCTCCCCTGCCGGTGGTCCCCGTGCAGTTCCTGGAATCCCTGCTGTGCCTGGCGATCGCCGCTGTCATCTACCTTCTGGAACGCCGCAAGCTTTTGACCCATCGGCGCTTCCTCGTCTATGTCCTGCTCTACTCCGCCGGACGAATTCTGCTGGAGTTCCTGCGCGGAGACTACCCGCAGCATGACGGCCTCACCCCCGCCCAGTGGACCACGCTCCTGGTGGTTCTGCCCGTCACCCTTGCCGTCATCGGCTACCTCACCTGGCGACGCCACGCAAGGCCTGACGCGGCGACAGCGCAGCAAGGCACTCCCGCCGTCCCGTCAGGCGAGGCGGAAAACGCCGTCTCAAAGGCAAAGCCAGGCAGAAGGCATCGGAAATGACCACCCCGCGGCCATTGGAAATCCACCAGGTCGATCCGGAGGACGCCGGTCTCCGG
>JAFYIW010000295.1 GCA_017538465.1 Victivallales bacterium | reverse complement strand
CGGATGCCCAGGCCCAAATCGAGAATTTCTGGATTGGCGGGCTGCGCCGGGCGGCGGTGGACGGCGATGTGGAGCGTGGCTCGATGATGGCCGGACAGTCGGTGGGACTGGTCTTCCGGGAGGAGACGGTGCAGGAGATCATCGACGGCATGGTGCAAGACTGCGTGGCCGAAATCGCCCGCTGCCGGGAAAACCTTGCGTGATGCTCCCCCTGGCCCCGGTTTTTCCTCGCATCCGCCTGCCTGCCTGGTCCTGGGACTTCGCTTCGCCGTTGTGAATTGTTTTGTAACTAATCTATAATAAATAGGTTACATATTTATAATGATGACTCGCCGTGGCAAAGGGTTATGGTTCGGACTCTGCTCCACCGTCATTTGGGGCTGCCAGTATTCGGTGTCGCGCTTTCTGTTTGGAACGGTGGATGGCGCGGCGGATCCAATGTGCCTGGCGACCATCCGTTTTTTCCTCGGTGCGCTGGCGTTGACGCCGATTCTGTGGTTCAACAACGGCTGGGGGAATGTCCGCAAGGCGATTCGCGACGACTTCCCGCAGATGCTGGCGATGGCGTTTGTCGTCTGCATCCTGGAGGGCGTATTGGCCTTCGCGTCGCTGAAATTCACGACGGCCGCCCGCAGCAGTCTGCTCTGCAATGCCTCGCCGATTTTCACCGTGATTTTTGCGGCGCTGGCGGCGCGGAAATGGCCGACGTGGGGCAAAAACCTGGGGATGGTCTTGGGGTTTGCGGGACTGGCTTTTGCTTTGACGGCGCGTGCCTCCGACCTCTATGCGGTCAATCCCAAAACTTTGCCAGGTGACCTGATGGCGATCGGTTCCGGTGTCGCCTGGGCGGCCTACACCGTCTGGGGGACTGGAACCGCACAGCGCTATGGCGGAATCCCCTGCACTGTGATGATGCTTGTCCTCGGCGGCTTGATGATGCTTCCCGTGTGCCTGCTTTTCGGTGATGTCGCCAGCCTGACACGGCTTCCGCTGCGCGTCTGGACAGGCGTGGTCTTCTTGGGCATCGCAGATACGGGGTGGGCGATTGCGCTGTGGTATACCGCTTTGGCATATGTGGAGCCTGCGGCTCTGGGCGCCTACGGGTACCTCTCCGCCGCCATCGCGCTGGTGGTTGCTCGTCTGGTGGGTCGCGAGGCATTCGATTGGCGCTTCTTCGTGGCGATTGCCCTGGTCATGGGTGGCATTGCCTTGATGAATTACGAACCGCACCAAACGAAAAGTTCAGTGTAATCGGGTTGTTAATGTGAAGGATGGTTTTACTGAATTGTAACCATCAATGGAGCAATGGATAAGCGACAATTGAAATCGATTTTATTCCGTAACAGTGTCATCTTGGGCCTAATACTGCTTTTCTGGATTCCAATGCTGACATTTTACAACAAATATGTCAGCGCCTTGTCATCAATGAATGACGATGCCGAAGATGTCGCCGAGAGTTATGAGCAACTCCTACATCGTGGAATTTTGATTGCTCGCATTGTCTTGATAGTTCTGTTGGTGGCATGGATTTTTTATCTTATCTTCAGCATTGTCCGTGCTATCCTGCATGACCGAAAACGTAGGGAAAGATCATAATTTTTGACAAGTCAAAGATCTGGTTTCTCAAAACGGTCATCCGAGAACATTCTTGCTAAACATGATATAGTATTATGTCGTTTCATAATGAAAGTCACCTTAATTTTGGGAGTAACCAAATGAACAAGTGGATTACCTTTTTATTCATTGGGCTTTTTATATGCGTAGGCGTTCGGTCGGAGAATCTGCTGCGCAATGCAACGCTGTCGGAGCAGGCGTCCAATGGCGCCTGGCCGGCGGCGTGGGAACCGCAGGCCGGCGTGGAGTTCGAGGTCGTCGCGTATGAAGATGGCACGAAGGGCATTGTGATTTCACGGGAGGACGCCAACGCGAATGTGGTGCAATACGGCATTTCGATGGAGGCCGGCGTGGAGTACCGCTTCACGGCGAAGGTGCGCGGTGCGGCGGGAGCCCAGGGGTGCATCTATGTGGAGCGCAGTTCCCCTTCCTATTGGTGCATGCTCAAGGAGTTCACCTGCAATGGCGAGTGGCAGGAAGTCGTGGTGACGGGAATCATGCCCGACCAGGGGAGCAAGCCATACGCGGTCTTCCGCGCGAAGAAGAATTCAAAAGTGGAGTTCAGCGCGCCCGTGCTGGAGGTCACCCCCGGTAAATTGCAGAATGGCTCGTTCAACGCAGGGGCGAATTGCTGGATGCTGGAGAACGCCGTGGTCGAGGACTCCGGCGACAAGACGCACGGCAACCTCGTGAGGCTGAACGGCACCTCCGCGACCGCGCGAGTCTCCCAGGCGGGCGTCCAGGTGAAGGCCGGACAGCTCTACAAGCTCTCGTATGATGTGAAAGGCGGCACGGACCGACAGTTCCAGGACATCCAGGGCGCGACGTGGTTCCGCGTGGCCGCCTACGAGGGCGACCAGCTGGTTCCCGGCAACGAGATCTGGCAGGACTCGTTCTCCAGCTGGCAGCACAAGTCCCTGACCTTCACGCCCGACCACGACATGGAAGTGACCATCGTCGGCGAACTCAAGAACCCCGGCACGGTCTTTTTCGACAATATCATGCTGTTGCCCACGACCTCGCCGGTGCTGCCGGTCGAGCTGGCGCTGGACTGTCCGTGGGGCTGCCACGACTCCGCCATCGTCGGCACGCCGGGACCGCTTTCCGGCGCGGCGTTCCTGAGCATCCCCGCCGCCACGGTGAAAATCTCCTTCAATGGCAAGGTGGTTTCACTGCCCGGTGGCGCAGAGGTGCCTTTTGATTTCGCGGTGCCCGGGCAAATCGGCGACTGTCTCCTGGAGGCGATTGCGTATGATGCTGAAGGGAAGCAACTTGCCTCTGCGGAAAAGCACTTCCGCGTGGTGCCCGCACCGCAATTGACGGAAGGGGCGCATGTGGTCACCTTCAATGCCAAGCGAGTGATGTACGTGGATGGCGAGCCCTTCTTTCCGATTGGCAGCTGGAATTTCCTTGGCAAGGGAAACACCGTCACCGAAGCCGCGGAGATGATGGCCAAGATGGGCTTCAACATGGTGATGTGCAATTACACGCAGATTGACAAGCTGGCGGACTATGGTCTGCTGGCGATGGTGCAGGTGCCCGCCGATGCGCAGAAGGAGCGCTCGCCGGAGGAGCAGGCTGCCTGGCTGGAGAAACCGACTGGCAAAATCCTGGAGGCGATGAATCACCCTTCCACCATCGCGTGGTTCTCCACCGACGAGCCCGCCTGGGGCGGTCGCCCGGTGGCGCCGTATCAGCGCCTCTACGAGGCGATGAGCCTGCTGGATCCTTACCACCCGGTCTTCCTGAACGAGGCCCCGCGCGGGAAGGTCGAGGACCTGCGCCCCTACGCGAACGTCAGCGACGCCTACGGCGTGGACATCTCTCCCATCCCCAGCCCGAACTCCCAGTCCGACCTGGAGGACAAGACAATGACCTCCGTGGGGAAATACACCGACATCTGTGACGAGGTCGTGCGCGGCCGCAAGCCGCTGTGGATGACCCTCCAGGGCTTTGCCTGGGGCGCCCTCCACAACCAGGAGCCCATCTATCCTACCCGCGAGGAGACGCGTTTCATGATCTACGAGGCGATCTCCCACGGGGCGACCGGTCTGATGTATTGGGGGACCTACACGGTGCCGACGGACCATCCGTTCGTCGCGGACCTGGCGGCGAATCTTCACGAGGTCGAGGCGCTTTCGCGCTACCTGGTGGGCGATACCATCGAGGGCGAAGTCACCTGCGATGCGGAGACCATCCTTGTCTTCCAGAAACGCACCGCCGGGGGCGATGACCTGTGGATTGTCCTCAACGAGTCACCCGAACCAGTCACTGCCACGCTCACGGGAAAACTCCCCACGAAACTGAGGGCGGTCAGCGAAGGGCGAAATGTGGTGACGGAGAATGGTTCCTTCACCGAGGAGTTCGGTCCCTACGGGCTGCACATCTATCGCGACGCCGCCAAGCCCATCGCGCCCCCGCTGAAGCGCCCGGCCACGCAACGGGTTGGCGAGAAGGTCGATTTGCCGACGGCTTACGCGAAGGCCAGCTGGGTCTGGCATCCGGGGCAGAGTCAGGAGGACGAGAGTGTCGTGTATTTGCGTAACTCATTTAAAATAAATAATTTATCAAAACTTGAGAGCGCCTTCCTCGCCGTTGCGGTGGACGACTATTTCACCTGCACCATCAACGGCCACGAGGTGATGCGGCAGGAACTCTGGCAATGCGCCTGGACCCTGGATGTCCTCAAGTACTTGCACGAAGGCGAGAACGAACTGGTGGTCAAGGGCATGAACGCCGGCGGCCCCTGTGGTGCGCTCTTCGCGCTCGCGCTCTCGGATGGCACGCTGATTCTCTCCGGCGATGGCACCCAGGCTTCGACGGATGGTCAGGACGGCTGGGTGACGGCCGAGAACCTGGGCGCCTTCGGCTGTGAGCCGTGGAGCAATAATCTTTACGCGGTCCCCTACGTCCCAACCGACTGCGCCCGCGACTTCGAGAAATAAAAGGATTACAGCCCCGCCACGAGGATTTCGTGAACGGGGCCGGCGCTCCAGGCGTGGCAGGCGCTGCGGTTGTGGGCGGGAGTGGGCACCTCGGGGAAGGTGGTGATGTCCGGATTGCGCCGGATGCTCTCGCGCCAGGGAAGCAATGCCTGATACATACCATCGCGGTCGCCGAGTTTGCGCAGCGCAGTTCGT
>JAFYIW010000294.1 GCA_017538465.1 Victivallales bacterium | reverse complement strand
GACGAGAACCAAGGAAATTAGCGTGTATGCGGAACCGCCCCGCAGGGAGGGTGCCGACGGCGTCTCGCCGTCGGAGGAGGCGACATGTCAAAAACACCTGTGGTGGCCACCCGAAGACGGGGTTGGTCCTCTCCGACGGCGGGACGCCGGCGGCACCCCCGCTTCGCGTCCCCGAAGACAGGGTTGGTTCCCTGACGGCGGGGCTTCCGCCCCGGCCCTCGGCCGGCGGAAGCCATCTCTATTGAACTGGGACAAGGGCAAGGCGGAAGCCGAGGTAGTAGAACCGGTAGCCTGGCGAGAAGTCGAAGCGAAACGCAGAGCGGCAGCGCTGCGCGTAGTTGAGCCAACCGCCGCCCCGGAGCACCCGGTCCGAGCCAGAAAGAACCCCTGTGGGGTCGGTGGCATCGCCCGCATAGGAGCCTTCCCCATACCAGTCTCGGCACCACTCCCAGACGTTGCCGTGCATGTCATAGAGTCCCCAGGCGTTGGGCTGTTGCCGGCCAACAGGATGGGTTTGGTCGCCGCTGTTTTCGTCATACCAGGCGACGTCGTCGAGGTTGCCGTGGTAGGCCCCGGTTGTCCCCGCGCGGCAGGCGTACTCCCACTGCGCCTCCGTCGGCAGGTCGAAGCGATAGCCCTTGGGCCTCTTGATGGAGGAATTCTTGTTCAACCTCTCGCAGAACTCCTTCGCATCCGACCAAGAGACACTCTCCACCGGGAGGTCGTCCCCCTGGAAATGCGACGGGTTATTTCCCATCACCGCCTTCCACTGCGCCTGCGTGACCTCGTACGTCCCCAGCCAGTAGTCCCGCGTGAGCGTCACCCGGTGCTGTGTCTCCCAAGGAACCCGTCCATCCTCCCACTCCGGGCTACCCATCAGGAAACTTCCCGCCAGAATCTTCTTCATCTCCAGCTTCACCTTGCCGGGAAGCGTGACGGTCAGGTCGTTGGAAGCCGCCGGAGGCTTCTTCGCAGCTTTGGGTTTAGGAATAGGACGTTCTTGTGCCGGAGGCTTCTTCGCGCCTTTGGGTTTAAAAACGTTCCCAGGCCGTGCGGAGACGCCCCCGCAGAAGACAATCAAAAGGCTCAAAGAGAGGATGGTTCTGATTTTCATGTAAAGCTCCTACGAATCCTAAAAAGCATTTAGAAGAACCAGGGATTGGGACAAAGCAGGGAATCTGGACAATCGGCTTAATTTACCACCCTCTACTAAAGTTTAAAGTTTAAAGGGCAAAGTTCTTGAGTCCCGGAGGTCCCGGAGACCTGAGTCCTGAGACCTGAGACCTGAACTTTAACCTTTAACCTCTAACCTTTAACCTTTAACCTCTAACCTCTCACCTCTCACCTCTAACCTTCTTCCTTTTGGGCTTTTGGCCCTTTTGGGCACTGTTCTTCTCCAACGCGAAGAGCTGGTCGCGCAGCATTGCCGCACGCTCGAACTCCAGCGCTTCGGCGGCGGCCTGCATCTCCTCCTCCAGCTGTCGCCGTGCCTCGACAAAATCGTATCCGCCTTCGGCAGACTCCTTGACCACCGAGGCGACAGTCTGGTCGGCCTCCTCGGCAATGTGCAGGCTGGCCTGCACCGCACGCCGGATGGTCTTGGGCGTGATGCCATGCTGTTGATTGTAGGCCATCTGACGTTCGCGGCGCACTCTTGTGACCTCGATCATCTTCTGCATGGAGTCGGTGATCTTGTCCGCATAGAGAATCACCCTTCCCTCGGCGTTTCGCGCGGCGCGTCCGGCGGTCTGGATGAGGCTGGTCTCGGAGCGCAGGAAGCCCTCCTTGTCCGCATCCATCACCAGCACCAGCGCCACTTCGGGGATGTCCAGCCCTTCACGCAGGAGGTTGATGCCCACCAGCGCGTCGAATTCGCCAGAGCGCAATGACCGAATGATGTCCACCCGCTCCAAAGCATCCAGCTCGGAGTGCAGATAGCGGGTCCTGAGACCGACTTTGCGGAGATATTCCGAAAGGTCCTCCGCCATCCGCTTGGTCAATGTGGTCACCAGCACCCGCTCGTGCTTCTCCGCCATCGCGCGGATTTCCTCGATGGCGTCATCCACCTGCCCGGCCAAGGGACGAATTTCGACGGCGGGGTCAAGCAGCCCAGTGGGGCGAATGACCTGCTGGATTGGCACCGTGTGATCCAATTCGTACGGGCCAGGCGTGGCGGAGACAAAGACGACCTGCTTCTGCAGGCTCTTGAACTCGTCATAGGTCAGCGGGCGGTTGTCCAACGCGGAAGGCAATCGGAAGCCATTCTCGACCAGCACGAGCTTGCGGTTGCGGTCGGCGTTCTGCATCGCATGGAGCTGCGGCAACGTCGCATGGGACTCGTCGATGATGGTCAGGAAATCTTTGGGAAAGTAGTCAATCAGGGTGAAGGGACGGCTCCCTGGCTCCCGTCCGCTCAAATGCCGGGAGTAG
Organism: Victivallales bacterium; assembly: GCA_017538465.1. Classification (GTDB taxonomy): domain Bacteria; phylum Verrucomicrobiota; class Lentisphaeria; order Oligosphaerales; family Oligosphaeraceae; genus RGIG1601. Next base: position 2,617 of record JAFYIW010000294.1, on the reverse strand, counting down.
TTCTCGATGCCCTGGCAATATCCGACCTCATGAAGCATCTCCAGGTCGTAGGTGGTCCGCTGATGGATGCGTTGCGCCTCCACCAGTTTGTTCTCCCGCTCGAATTTCGCGACCTGCTCCTTGAGTTCCTCGCGGATGGCGTGGCTGGCGATGCGCAGTCGCTCCTGGGAGGTCACAAAGAGCTTGCAGGGGAAGATGCTGGCCTGGGTTACCGTCTCGATGAGCGTGCTCGTGACCACATTGTGGCGCGTCATCTGGTCCACGCGGTCGCCCCAGAACTCCACGCGGAGGTAGTCCTCGCGGTGCGAGAGGTAGATTTCGACCGTGTCGCCCGTGGCGCGGAACTGCCCGCGCTCGGGTGCGATGTCATTGCGGGTGTATTGCAGCTCGACCAGCTTGCGCAGCAACTCGTCCCGCGAGATGCCCTGGTCGATGACGATGTGCTGCTCCATGGAGGCGAATTCCTGCGGATCGCCCATGCCGTAGATGCAGGAGACGGAGGCGACGACAATGACATCCGGACGTTCCAGCAATGCGCCGGTCGCCGCCAGGCGAAGCCGTTCCAGTTCATCGTTGATGGCGGAGTCCTTGGCGATATAGGTGTCGGTGGCTGGAATGTACGCCTCCGGCTGGTAGTAGTCGTAGTAGCTGACGAAATACTCCACCGCATTCTCGGGAAAGAAGTTCTTCAGTTCGCTGTAGAGCTGGGCCGCAAGTGTCTTGTTGTGCGAAATCACCAGCGTGGGACGCTGCACACGCTCAATCAGGTTCGCCATCGTGAAGGTCTTCCCCGACCCCGTCACCCCCTGCAGCGTGGCGTAATGCTGACGTTTTTCCTTCAACGCACGCGCCAGCGCCTCAATCGCCTCAGGCTGATCGCCGGCGGGCTGGTATTCGGAATGGAGAATGAAACGGTCCGGCATGTTTCGCTCTCTACTTATGATTTGATGTCCACGGGAATGACCCGATCGGATGGCTCTTCCAGCCGAATCCGGACGACTCCGCGACGATTGCTTTTCGGAACCTCTAGAATGGGCTTCAAACGGCCCTCGCGCCCCACCACAAACACCCCCGTGACGCGCTGTTCAAAATAATAGACCGGCGAGCCCCCTCCCTCAATGCCGATGGAAAAACTCAGGCGAAAGGTCCCGGCGCGCTTCAGCTGCTGAAAATTGATGAACCAATCTCCCACTGTGATTCGCCAATAACGCTCCCCCGTCGGAAAGCGATTGACCAATGCCGTGCCGGCCTCCGTGAGTGTCTTCCGCAAATCCGCCCAGTTCAACCGGCTTTGGGGATTATTGACAACGGTGAGCTGGCGAATACTGCACTTCTTCGCCAGACTTGCCGCGCCTCGCGGAAAGGGCGCCCAAGTCGGCATCAGCACTTCCGCCAACTGAAGTTTCCCCAGTTGCCCCAGATACCAGGCCAGCGTGCCGCCATCCAAGGAGCCGCCCGGCAACAGCACTCTTGGCTCACGGCCTGGCTCCAGCAACGCCACGGCGGGGATGTCACCCGAATTTCCCCAGCAGACCACCAGTTCGGGCGAGGCCGCCACGGCTTTGCGCATCGTCAGCACACAGCCCAGCAACGCCAGTGAGACCGTCCAACATCGCCAACCATGTGACCACATTCCGGCAATCCGCTTAGAATTTGCGCACCAGCCCGATGACACTGCCCTGCACTTTCAAATCATCCAACGGCACAAAACGCGACTGGAAGTCGGGATTGGCGGGCCGCAGCTCCCACTGGCCTTTGGTCAAGTAGATATACTTCACCGTGACGGCGTCGTCCACCAGCGCGATGACCACCTCGCCGACCTTCACCGAATCCGTCTTCTGGGCGATGAGGATGTCACCATCCAGGATTCCCGCGTCCCGCATGCTTTCGCCCTGCACCTTGACCGCGAAGAGCTTCGCTCCGGCCGTGACCTTCCGAGAAAGCAGACTGGGATCCAGGGTGATGTATTTCTCGATGTGCTCCTCTGTCTCGCCAGGAGCTCCAGCGGAGATGCGCCCCAACAGCGGAATCGAGAGGTTCATGGAGAAGTGGTGCATGTTCTGCATGCCTGGAAGGGAAATGCTGCGTGCCTTGGAGCTGCGGTTCAGCAGCCCCTTGCGCTGCAGGGCACGCACATGCGCGAAGGCGGTCGCGGCGGTCACCCCGAAATGCGAGCTGATTTCGTTGATGGTGGGCGCCATTCCCTCCGTTTGCCCGAATTGGTTGATAAAATCCAAAATCATCTTCTGTTTGTCAGTAAGGCCTTTCATTGAGTCTCCTATTGAAGTTGGTATGGTGGAAAACAAAAAATTCTTGCGGCTTTTATTTGAATTGCTTTGTTCCCCGAGAGGGCACCTAACGGCAGAGTTTTCGTTTTGACTTTACCCAAAGGGTTATAGCGCCCTTTTCGGGCGCAGGATTCTGGTGGCGCCTGCCCCGCCGGCTGCGTGCCTTTCAGGCACTTGCAGGCGGTTACGCATGGTCGCGCACTACGTGCGCTCGCCGCTTCGCGGCTGTTAAGGCACCCTCTTGAGTTGCTATGTTAAAAGTGTTTCCCGCATCGTCGCACCGCCGTCTTCGGCGCATTCCGTGAACGAAAAAGGACTGGCGCTCCAGT
>JAFYIW010000293.1 GCA_017538465.1 Victivallales bacterium | reverse complement strand
CATCTTCGACGCGTTGCCGCTGGCGCAACATCCCCTGATTCTGGAGGCCGACCGCACAGAGGAATTCGCCGCCATCAAAAATGCCACTGGGAATGACTCCCCGCAATCCTGCCGCGAGGCCCTGCTGGAGCGGACTACGCGCTGGCTGGAAGCCGCCGGCGTCCAAATCCCCCGCGATGCAACGGGAAAGCCCGGGGCGACCGTTGAGATTTCCCTCCGCCGCGCGGTATGCGCGGCGGATGTCATCAGCCTTGTCCAGTCAGGCGAAATTCCCCGGGCGTTCACGCCGGGTGAGCGTTTCGCCTTGGACTAGCCAGGAGGCTCCCGATGGAAGCCGATTTCCATTCCTTTTTCTCCCTCGATGATCTGCGCAATGACCTGGAAGAGGTCGCCCAGGCCCTCCTGCAGAGTTGCCGGCGTGGCGTGCCAAGGAGGCCCATTGCGGTATGCCAACTCAAGGAGCGAATCGTCTTCACTTTGCAGCCATCTGACCGTCCTCCGCAAGATCTGCGTTTTGTCCCTTTGACCAACCCCGACACGCCTGCCCTGCTCGCCGTCCTCCAGGAACGCTGGATGGGCGGCTACGAACCAGTCGGGCTGGTTGTCGATGAGAACGAGGACAACACAACGCAGGCCTTCCTTCTTGTCCAGAAGAACTGAAATTCCTATAGCTTATCCGCTATCATCCACCATGTCCACCACTGTCAGCCAGCAACCATCCCCTCCTCGCCGGGGTTTTGTAGGACGCTGCCTGCTGCCGCTGGCCACTTTTCTTTTCGGCAATCTCTCGGTGAAGTGGGTGCGCCGCTGGGCGAGATTCTTCTACTATCTCACTTGGCCTTTCACGGGACGCATGCGCAAAATCGTCCAAGCGAATCTGGCAATAGCCTTTCCTGGCATGTCCAAGGCCGAACGCGGAAAACTGGCCAGAAAAAATCTCCAGTATGTATTTGAACTGGGGCTGGACTGGCTGCATTTCTTCACGCATCCTGATGACGTCAAGCCGCGACTGACCCTCAGCCAAGACATCCTTGACCGCAAGAAGGCGCGTCAGGACGACAGTTCTTTGCCATCTGCCGTCTATTGCACCCTTCATCTGGGAAACTGGGAACTGTGTAGCCATATCTCCTACTTGGCAGGGCGCCGCGGCGCCGTCATCACGGCGCGTTTCAACTCCGAGTGGCTCAACGAACTGGCCGAGCAGCTGCGTACGGAACAGACTGACACGATGCTTATCCCTGCGCAGGGGGCAGCCCGCGGCATTCTCCGCGCCCTAAAGGAGCATTGCGACATCGGCATCCTGATTGACCAGCATGTGAGCCCCAAGAAAGGCGGCATCTTCGTGAAGTTCTTCCATCTTGCCGTGGTTGCCTCGCCATTGCCTGCCGTAATCGCCATGCGCCATCGACTGCCGATGATTCTTCTGGGCTGCTACAAGCGGCCTGACGGCAATTTCAGCATAGACCTGGAACCGCTGCCGCGCCCCCCTGCCGACTATGCTTCCCCCGCCGAGTTGACACAGGACATCTTCCATGGCTACGAGAAACTTGTCCTGCGGCATCCTGAGCAATACCTCTGGCTTTACCGCTACTGGCGAGGCTGCCCCGCCAATGCCCCGAAAGAATACGCTGAACAGTATCCATTCTACGCGAAAACCTACAATGTCCAAAACGCCGACGAGACATTTTTTACTGACTCGCCAGCATCTCAACCAGACCGCCCTGCCCCTTAATGACCCCGCCAATGGACACCATCACCATCGCCAATCTGCGATGCAGCGCACATATCGGCTGCAAAGAGGACGAACGTGTGACCGCACAGACATTGCTCGTGACGGCCAGCGTCACCCTGGACACCCGTGACGCCGCCAGGACTGACGACTTGGAGCAGACGGTCAACTATGCCGATCTTTCCAGGCGAATCATGCGCGTCTGCGAGAATTCCACCTGTCAACTCATTGAGACTCTCGCCCAGTGTCTCGCGGATGTCTGTCTGGAAGCCTCTCCACGCGTGTCCAGCGCTTCTGTCGAAATTAAAAAGCCGTCCGGCGTCAAACATGCGGACTATGCTGCCCTCCAAATCACCCGCACCCGCCGTGCCCCCCTCTGAACATTCGTCGGCATCCTGGGAGCATACGGGACGGACGCAATGACGCTGGTCTCCGACATCGAGAAATTCGCAGTCCACGACGGGCCAGGCATCCGTACGGTGGTTTTCCTGAAGGGGTGTCCTCTGGCCTGCCGCTGGTGCCATAACCCCGAATCGCAATCCTTTGCGGCGGAGCTCTACTATGACGACGCGAAGTGCATGCGGTGTCGGCGATGCGCGGCGGTCTGCCCGCGAAAATGCCACGCCTTCGGAGAGAATGGCCATCATTTTGACCGCACATGGTGCCTGCATTGCGGACGCTGTACGACGGTCTGCCCTGTCAATGCGCTGGAAATGGTCGGAAGGGAGATGACGATTCCCCAGGTGCTGGAGGAAGTCCTGGCCGATCAGGTGTTCTACGACCACTCCGGCGGTGGACTCACCCTCTCCGGCGGGGAGCCGCTGGCACATTTCGACTTCACGCGGGAACTCCTCTCCGCCGCCAAAAACGCCAAACTCCATACTTGCGTGGAGACCAGCGGCTTCGCGCCTTGGGAACACGTGGAACCACTGCTTCCCCTGGTCGATCTATGGCTCTGGGACATCAAGGCTCCACCCGAACTGCACGAACGGCTAATCGGCGTGCCTGACGATTTGATATTGGAGAATCTGCATCGTCTGGACGTGGCGGGGGGGCGGACGGTTCTGCGCTGTCCGTTGATTCCCGGCCTCAATGATTCCGAGGCCGCCCTGCTCTTCATTGCCGAACTTGCCAATTCTCTGAAGCATCTGACGCGAATTGATCTGGAACCCTATCACCCTCTGGGAGAAAGCAAAAACGCCCGCCTCGGCAAAGAACGCTTCTTCCACGCGCCTTTCGTCCCTGAGACGACCAAGACGAACTGGCAGGAATTTCTCATGCGGCACACTCACATCGAAGTTCATATCTAGTAGTCTGCAACTTCTAGAAGTTTGCAGATGCGAGCGAGAGACAGAGCAGATATGGCTTGAGTGGAAATGACTGGTGGTGCCTGCCCCCGCCGGCTGCGCATGGTCGCGCACTCCGTGCGCTTGCCGCTTCGCGGCTGAAAAGCCTTGATTAGGTCCCCTCTCGGTGAACATAGCCTAACGAAAAAGGGGATGGCGCCGGATCGAATCTGCTCTGCAGAGTTGATTAAAATAGAGCCTTGTGGCTCCTAATGCAAGTATTGTCCAGAGTGCCAGGTCACGGCGGCCATCCAGGACATAAGATATCACGGGAAAACCGATTTGCAAGAGAATCGGCAAAAATCCTCTGTCTGCCTCCGCCTTGCATCGTACGGTTTTGAGCTTTGCTCGCTTGCTTGAATGGCGGTTCTTCGTGACTTTGCAGAAGTTTATCGCCAATGTCTGGCAATGAATATTATCAGAAATATCACCAGTGCCACTCCGGCGGCGCTCGCAAGGCCTATTGCCCAAAACTCTTTTTTCACCTTTCCTCTTAGGCAATCATTGATTTGCTCCTGGCAGTGTTCCTTTTTTTCCGGACATAGGTCAAACAGTCTCAGGGCCTGCGAATAGCATCCGTTTTCCTGCGCCTGGCAGGCGCGATTGTAGCACACCTCCGGGTAATCCTTTTCCAGATATTCCCCGGCCTCGTGGAATCCCCGCGCATCAAGTTCCGCCAAATCATTGCGAAGAGTCCGTAGATTATGAAGCACCCGGTTCCAGTTCCTGCTCTCGACAGTGCCTTTCTCCACCATCATCACAAACCGCCTGCCATAACGCTCCTGGAACATTGCGGGACCCTCGTTCTCCAGGAATTCCACGGCGGCGGGGAATTTCGTCTCCGCCAGGGTCTGAATTTTTTTGACCGCCGAGTCAAAAAGCTGGTCGGCCCCGGGCGAGACATCCATCGCGGCCAGCTGAAGTTCCTCCCGCAATTTTGCGAAATCTTTCTCGTAGGCGGCGTTGGCCGATTCCAGACGGCGCAAGACCTCCGCCTCCACGGTGGAGACATCGCCATACCTGCGCAATTCATCCAGTTGTCGCCGGAACTCCATCAAATCTGCAATGCTGGCCAGCTCCAGAAAATTCGCGACATAATTCAGGCGGATTCTGAAAACTCGTCTGGCTGCCTCATTGGCGTCCTCAAGATCGTCCATTGCAGAGAGTTTACGCAAAATCTCCATGGCCTGCTCGAAATTCTCGGTGTCCCTCACCTTTTTATTCAGCCGGACAAATTCCAAGTGTCTGGCCTGACAAGCAATCTGTTCCTGGAGCTTTGCCTTCAGGGAGGTGTCCGAAAACTCCAGCGCATGGCGAATTTCCGGACAGGCATCCAGCGGATTTGCCACATTTTTCAATTGCGCCAGGTCATTTACCCTCTGCGACGCCATGAAGCCGTAGAGATATCCGTAGGCATTTCGCGGGGCCTCGTCCAGAAGATTTGAGCTATATTGAGCCGCTTTGTCCCACACCCCGTCCTGCAGGAAAATCTGCGTGCGCTGAATCAGCTTGTCCACCTTGCTATCGACGGGAGAAGCCGGCGACGCGGTGCCCTTGCCACCGCCCGGCGCGTCCTTCCCGACGACCTTCTTCACGCCGCGGATGAGGTCCTGCAGAAAGCCGATCTTCGACATGTCCTGCGCCTGGAACATCGACAGCTCGTCCGGGAGATCATACGCGTCCATGTCCCGGTAGCAGGGGATCAGCAGCCGCGAGCGGTCCTTCTTCATCAGGGCCAGGAAACGGCTCCACTCGTTGCGCACCCACACCGCGCTGATGTTCTCCCGGCTCGTGCCCACCACCAGCATCACCTTCGCCGAGTTCAGCGCCGCGAAGATGTACGGCTCGTACTGCCGGCCCAGCTTGTCCTCCAGCGTGATGCGGGCGAAGAAGACCTTCAGCCCCTCGTTGGTCAGGTGGTAGTAGATGTCCTGCGCCAGCGCGGAGTCTCTCGTGCGCGTGCCGCCGTCGGTGGACTCCTTGTAGCAGATGAAGACGTCGAAGGGGCTCTCCTGCGCGGAGAGGGCCAGGATGTCCTTCTGGATCTCCGAGATGCGCTTCGCCTCGCGCTCGTAGATCTCGCGCTCCGCCGCGCCCGCGTGCTCCAGCGCGGCCCGGTAGTCCGCGTCGGTCAGGATGGAGTCGTACTGCACGCGGTGGCAGGTCGGGACGCGCTCGTGCGTGGCGGGGTCCTCCACGTACTCGATGCCGAAGCGGCAGAGCACCAGCCCCCAGTACGCGTCCGCGTCCGTGCCGTCCTCCCGCACGAGCTCCTCGTACGCCGCCAGGGCGCGGTCGAAGTCGTTCAGGCGCCGGAAGTGCTCCGCGCGGGCGTAGAGCTGCTCCTTGCGGTCGCCGTCCAGCCTCGGGAAGGTGGCCATGGAACCGCAGTACGGGCACTCCGCCACCGTGGCCGAGTCGGCTAGCTCGACCATCCCGCCGCACATCTTGCACTGGATCTTCGGCATGACCTAAACCAGGAAATCCATTGTCCTAGATGACCGCAAACTATGGAGCGGAATCTCCATTCACCTCAGGTTCGGCGGCCGGCTGGTCGGCGGTGGCCGGCTGGTCGGCGGTGGCCGGCTGCTCGGCGGTGGCCGGCTGCTCGGCGGTGGCCGGCTGCTCGGCGGT
>JAFYIW010000292.1 GCA_017538465.1 Victivallales bacterium | reverse complement strand
TAGGCGCCGATGTTGAGGCGCGTGCGGTCCATTCGTGTTTCGGCGGCGAGGCGCACGACGCCGATGCACAGCATCAGAAGCGCCAGGACGCAATTGACGTCGGAGAAGGAGAACTTGGTGCGGAACATGGAAAAACTCCTTTGGGGGTGGAAAGAACTAAAAATCCCTTATAATGTAACCAATAGGCGGCGGTTCGTCGTTTTCATCAGGCCCTAGACCCAGAAATTTCCTTCTTCATACTTTGGCCAGCTCACGATACTTTTGAGGTTATTGCTAGTATATTAGGAGAAATTACCCCGACAACCCATTGCCCCGCCATGATGCAGACCAGACGAATCCTCTCTTTCCATTATCCCCTTACTCGCGACCAGATGGGCACGCCGTTGGGTAATGGCTACCTGGGCGCACTCGTGTGGGGGGAGGGAAGAATCCTTCATGTCAGCTTCGGATGCGGCGCCCTCTGGGACCACCGTGGCGGAATGCATTGGAGCGAACGACAAAACTATCGCGACATCTTCCAGGCGCTCAAAGACCGTGACCAGGAGCGCATCGCCAGAATCTTCGCGACCGATGACGGAGATACCCGTTGGGATGCGCTCGTGCCCAGCCTTATCCCCGTCGGACGAATTACGCTGGAATTGCCGGAGGGGTGGAGGATTGGCCAAAATTGTCTGGATTTGTCGACCGGTGTTCTGACAGTCAAAGGAAGTGCGGCGAATCAGGCGATGCAATGCCAGCTGGCGATGGAGCGCCGGGGTGAGACGATGCTCTCTGGGGTGCCGGAAGGTGCCTGTGTGCGGGTGGAGACGGGCTACCGGCTTACTGAGGATTGCCCGCCGACCTGGTGCCGTAGCCCGATGTCGCGGCGTGGTTTCCAGCCGCCATCTGGGTGTCCGCAGGGATTTGTTCAGTCAATGCCGAATCCGGCGGACGGCGCGTATGGGCTGTGGTTCCAGCGTTCAGGCGACAAGCTGTTGATGCGCTTCGCGCACGAGCCGAGTGCCGAGAAAACGAGGGAGACGCTGGAGGCGTCGGCGGATCTGAATGCCAACTGGGAGGCGATTACGCAGGAGAACGCCGCGCACTGGACGTCATTTTGGCGGGATGTGCCGATGGCAAAATTCCCGGCGGAGGATCTTCAGGAATATTATGAATATGGCCTCTTCCGCTTCCAGTCAATGTGCGCTCCCAAATGGAATGTGCCGGCCGGTTTGCAAGGCCCCTGGATTGACGACAACTGGTGCCCGCCTTGGTCCAGCGACTACCACTTCAACATCAATATCCAGATGTGCTACTGGCCGGCCTACCGCGCCAACCGCTTCGCGAACCTCAAGCCACTCTTCGACATGCTCATGCGCTGGCGCCCCGTGCTACGCGAAAACGCGAGATTCTACGTGGGCGTGGAGGATGGCTACATGCTCCCGCACGCCGTGGACGACCGGTGCGTGTGCATGGGCGGGTTCTGGCCCGGCACGACTGACCACGCCAGCGCATGCTGGATGGCGCAGATGATGTTCGACTACTACGACTACACCGGTGACGAGGCGTTTTTGCGGGACTACCTCTACGAGTTCATGGTCGGCCTGATGAAGGTCTATGTCGCCCTGATGGAGGAGAATCCGGACGGCACGCTTACGCTTCCTCTGACCACCTCGCCGGAATACCGCGAGGGCGCTCTGGACGCATGGGGCGCGGACTCCAGCTTCCAGCTCTCCAGCGTGCATCGCCTGAACCGGAATCTCCTGCGCGCCGCGAAAATGCTGGGCAAGGAGCCCGACCCGATGTGGCTCAGGATTGCGGAGAAGCTTCCGCAGGTCACGCTGGTCGGCAAAAAGGGCGAGGAGGAAATTGGCCTTTGGAAGGACACCGAACTGGAGTTCAGCCATCGTCACCACTCGCATTTGGCATGCATCTCGCCCTTCGGCACCATCACCCCGAATGACCCGCAGTGGAAGGACGCCGTGGAGCGCGCCCGCATCCGCTGGATCCGCAAGGGCACCGGCGAGTGGACTGGCTGGAGCTACCCCTGGGCCTCCATGCTCCATACGCACTTCAATTCCCCGAACATGGCGCAGTTCACCTTCCGTGCCTGGAAGGACGCATTCTTCAACTGGGGCGGCAGTTTCGACTACTTGCCGGGGTATAAGGGCTTCGGCGAGGAGGAAATCACCGGACGCGAAGTGATGCAGATGGACTCCGGAATGGGCATGGTCAATGCCCTTCAGGAGATGATGCTCTGTCCGGACGGCGATGGTCAGCTGCTGCTCTTCGGCGGCATCGCGCCCCGACAGGACGCCGCCATCGAGGAGTTCCCTGCTCCCGGCGGATTCAAGGTCACGGCGGAATGCCATGACGGTCAGACGAGCCGTGTGACCGTAAAGGCCACACGTCCTGGCACCGTGCGTATCCGCCTGCGCGACGGGCGTATTCTGGAACACGCCTTCTCCGTGGCGGGCGGGAGTGCCACGCTGTTGTAACGCGCCATGTACTACTCCAAGGTTGAAATCCATCTGGGACGGCTGAAGCGCAATTTCCGCAAACTCGCGGAGTGCTTCCCGCGCCAGACCTTGGCGCCGGTCATCAAGACTGACGCGTACGGCCATGGCATCCTGCCATGTGCGCATGCCCTGGAGGCGGCGGGCGCCACGCATCTATGCGTCTATGGCATTGACGAGGCGGCGCAGTTGCGCTCGGACGATGTCCGTGCGCGTATCTTCGCGCTGGGCGGCGTGCTCTTTCCGGAGGAGATTCCAATGGCTGGCCAGCTGGAGAACACGGCCATCTCCGTGTGGCGGCGCGAGACCATTCTGGCGCTCTCCGAATATGGCGTGAAATCCGGCAAAGTCTTTGAAGTTCATCTCAAAATCGACACGGGAATGAGCCGCCTGGGATTCTTTCCGGCGGAGGTCCCCGAGGTCGTGGCGCTGATCGCCTCGCTGCCGAATCTGAAACTCTGCGGCGCATTCACGCATCTGGCCTCGGCGGACGTGCCGGAGTCGGAACACTGCTTTGTGCAATACGAACGCTTCAAGCAGGCCATCGCGGCACTGCCCGCAGATGCCACCGAAATCCACATCGACGCCTCGCCGGGGCTGATGCGCGGCGTGGGACTGGAGTTCCCCTACGCGCGGCCCGGCATCATCACCTACGGCTATGGACATAGTCAGTTTCACCCCGAACTCGCTCTGGAGCCTGTGATGGAATACAAGAGCCGGCTGGTCTCGGTGAAGACGGTTCCGGCGGACGAGACGGTCTCCTACGGCGGCTGCTACCGCATCACGGGTGCGCCTATGCGCCTGGGGGTGGTGCCCGTGGGATACGGCTACGGATATGACCGTCGGCTGGGCGAGTTGTCCGCGCCGGTGTTGATTCGCGGCCGCCGTGCGCCGATCCGCGGCCGGGTCTGCATGGGGATGTTCATGGTCGATTTGACCGAAGTGCCGGAGGCACAGGTCGGCGACGAGGTGGTGCTGCTGGGACATCAGGGCGACGAATGCGTGGATGTCGAGGAACTGGCCGCATTGCTTCAGACCACCCAGCATGAGCCGCTTTGCAACATCGGCAAGGAGCCGAATCGCCTTTTTTACAGTGACTAAACCATAAAGGATGACTCGCATGACTGAAAAACAAGGGAAAAGAAAGTCACACTGGGGACGAAATCTCGCCATCGGCTTGGGCGTTATTCTGGCGTTGCTAGTGGTTTTGGTGTTGGTGGTCAGTGCCAATTTGGGCCGGATTGCGCGAAAGGCGCTGCTCACTTGGGGACCGGAACTGACAGGCACGGACATTCAGGTGGGGGACATTGACATTTCCCTGCTGCGCGGAGAACTCAAGGTCACCGACTTGGTCATCGGCAATCCTGAAGGCTACAATACGCCATCCATTCTTGAAATCAGTGAAATGCATGTCAAGATGGACGTGATGTCGGCCTTCTCGGATGTCATCCGCATCCGTCTTATTGAAATCAAATCCCCGAAGGTCACATACGAGGTCGGCTTGGGGAACTCGAATGTCGGGACGTTGCTGGACCGACTTACCAAGGCCGAGGAGGCCGAGGAGGCGAATGAGGATTCCGAGGAAGAGGGCAAACGGGTGGTCATTGACCAAGTCAATATTGAGGATGGCTCGATTCACTTGGCGGCCAAAATCACGCAGGGGCACGCTTTGCCAATTCCTTTGCCCGACATCCATTTGAGTGACATTGGGAAGACCAAGGAGGAACTCCGGGAAGAGGCTATCGCAAGAGGAGAGAACCCAGACGAAGGAGCTTCGGTGCTGGATGCGACCTGCGAGATCCTTGGCAGCATCTTCAATTCTTCATTGGATGCGGTGAAAAGTGGTGCCGGCGTTGTGGTGGAGGGCGTGAAGGGCGCCGCCGACGCCGCCGTTGATAAAGTCAAAGGCATTTTCGGCGGAGATAAATAACCTGCGGTTGGCTACCATTGTTCCCATCGCCACTCGCTCGCACGCGAGCGGGAACCCTCATTCCTCATTCCT
>JAFYIW010000291.1 GCA_017538465.1 Victivallales bacterium | reverse complement strand
TAAACTTTTGACTATGTTAATCACTGGCTGGGCCAATCCCTACGATCTGCTCAACGACGAAATCACCCTCCGCAAGGAACAAGGTTGTCTGGGCACGGATGCAATCCGCCAGGAGTTCCTGGCGCTCGACCGCAATGCCGACAACGACCAGAAGGTCCTCGAACTCTATGCGAAACTCAAAGCCCTGGAGGTCTCGCCGGAGTTCCGTTACGAGGAGCCCTCGGAACTGGAGGCCATCCGCGCGGCCCGTCCCGCGCCAGTCGCACTGCCGGTCTGTGCATTAGATGATGACGCCCTGCTGGACCGCCTTCATGGTGGCTGGACTGGGCGGGCCGTCGGTTGTGCATTGGGCAAGCCAGTCGAGGGCATGGGGATGGGGCAGACTTTCCGCGCCATCCGCAAATATCTGGAGAACCGCGGGCAATGGCCGTTACGGGACTTCTTCTCGATGAAGGATGTCGGCGACGGTCTGGAAATCGGCTGTCCGCGCTCCTGCAAGGAGAACATCCAGTTCATGGAGGAGGACGACGACATCTGCTATACGCTCATCGGGCTGCTCCTGCTGGAAATCCACGGCAAGGACTTCACCTCGCACGACGTCGCGGAATTGTGGAATCATCGTCTGCCGATGGCGTTCGTCTGCACCGCCGAACGGCAGGCACTTCTGAACTACAACATGTTCCGTTGCAACATGAAAGATGGCTTCGAACGCGAACTCCTTCGCACCTGGAACAACCCCTACCGCGAGTGGATCGGCGCACAGATTCGCGCGGACTTCTTCGGCTTCGCCTCGCCCGGCAAACCCGAACAGGCCGCCGAGTTCGCCTGGCGCGATGCCTCGTGGACTCATGAGCGCAACGGCATCTACGGCGAGATGTTCATTGCCGCCGTCGAGGCCGCCGCCTTCGTAACCAGCGACCCGCTGAAACTCATTGAGGCAGGTCTCGCGCAGATTCCCGCCAAGTGCCGACTCGCCGAGAAAATCCATCGCACCGTCGAGAAGACTACGCGCGAGCAACCCGACGTGGACGCCTTCATGACCTGGGTGGAACAGGAGTGCCCCGACATGTCGCCCGTCCACACCATCAACAATGCGATGATCTGCGTCTATGCTCTGCTGATGGGCGGAATGGATCCCGACCGTACCGTCGAGACCGCAGTCTCCTGTGGCTATGACACCGACTGCAACGGCGCGACCACCGGCGCCATCACTGGCCTCGCCCGCGGACACCGCGCCTTCGGCGGAACCCTCGCTCCCCAACTCCACGACACCATCCAGGCCGAGTTCTCCGAATTCATGTCCGTCAAGATGACCGACCTGGCCAAGCGCTCCCTCGCCGTGGTGAAGAAAATCAACCAATAGGGGTCCCTATGGCCAACGAAAGCCAGCAACCACGTCGTAATATCCCGGCTGACATCCTGCGCAATCTCTTTTTCACCAAAGACTCCTACGCAGGATTGTTGCTGGCGTATGGCATACTGGCTGTCCTCTGGCCGTTGAGTTGCTGGATGCTGCTATGCGTTCCGTTCGAAAACCTCATCGACCGTCTCTGGGTGATTTTCTGTACAGCCCTCTGGCTCTTTCTCTACGCCATAGCGTTGCAGGCCGTCGCATATTGCCGACTGCTTCTGACCAAGATCCAGCGACGTTGGCTGAAAATCCCTACGGCAATTCTCCTGAGCATCTTCCTCTGACATAGCATCATAAACCCAATATTATTGAGGCCACATGATACTTGCCGCCAAAATCTTCGCATTTCTTCTAGGTGTCTGGGGAGTTTTCTGGAATGCGCGAAGAACGGTAAAATATTGCCAGCAGGAATACGCCACATGTACCTATCACCTGAAGTGTTCGCCGGAGGCATTCCGGACAGCACTGGAGAAACTATGCCCTCTTTCGCGAAGTTGGACCGGCATCAAGACGATGTTCAAAAGCAGTTGCAGCAATCACTGCCGGGGGTTCGTAAGAATGAAACCGCCTGCCGATGGGTTCCTTCTCCTCTGGCCGCTAATGGACGGGGGCAATAGCCTTCGCCCCAACTTGAAGATGTCATTTGACGCAGGGACCGAGTCGGATAAATGCACCCTCCGGGTCTCTTTCTGTCCACCGATCCGCTTCGGTGCGGTCCTCGTATATTTCATTGCCGTCATCGACACACTGCTTCTGGCGATATTCCTGTTTGCCTCCTCGCTTCAATGGACTGTCAGATTAGCCCTCACCATCCACTGTGGAATTGTGACTATCGCTGGTCCCTGGCTGGTTCTTTACCTCTGTCGGAACCGCGGCGCAGAGGAAATGGAGAAATGCCGTGAGCCACTAGAAGATATGCTCTACGATATCGAAGCAAAGACCAATCAACCTCTAACTTGAAGATGTCGGCTTTCGGCGAAGTGCGGATTGCAAGACGGCGTGTTTCGACGGCGGGGGCGCCGTCGCCACATCTCTAGCCTCTAGCCTATTGTGAGCATGGCCGAGGACATCACAGCGGTGCCCGTCGCGCCTGCAGTCAGGCACGCCATACGGTTTTCAGGCGTGATACCCCCGAGGGCATAGACAGGAATGGCCACCGCCTGACAGACCTCGTGGAGGAATTGGAGGCCACGCGCAGGCACGTCGGCTTTGCATTCTGTGGGGAAGACATGCCCCGCAGTGATATAGGTTGCTCCAAGTCGTTGCGCTTCCAGGGCCTCCTCGACGGAATGGCAGGAGGCACCAAGCACTTGGAACCAACGGCGGTCGGCGTCGGAGAGCGTACGCAACACCGTCATCGGCAGATGTATCGCGGGGTGATTCACACGCCGCGCCACGTTCACAAACGTATGCAGGACGCAGGTCACGCCCGAAGGCGCACAGGCCGCGATGGCGCGGGCGGCAAGCATCTTGTATTCGTTTTCTGACAAGTCCTTTTCCCGCAGAATAATATATTGCGGGTGATGCGCCGCCAGAAGCGCGATGCGTTCCACCAGGTCGCCCTGGCAGAGATGGCGATTGGTGATGTAGATTTCAGAGAATGGAATCATGGCTTGTTGGCACACGAGGCTCGCTCGCAACTGCTCGCTCGCAC
>JAFYIW010000290.1 GCA_017538465.1 Victivallales bacterium | reverse complement strand
CAGTTGCGCACCGGACGGGACATCGTCATCGCGGCTTTGCTTGGCGCCGAGGAGTTCGGCTTCGCGACCTCGCTCCTGCTCTCGCTGGGTTGCCTGATGCTGCGCCAGTGTCAGGACAACACCTGCCCGGCCGGCATCACCACCCAGGACCCCGAAATCCGCAAGCGCTTCCAAGGCAAGCCCGAGCACATCATCAACTACCTCCGCTTCATCGCCGAGGAAACCCGCGGCATTCTCGCCTCGCTAGGACTGCATTCGCTGGACGAGGCGGTTGGTCGAAGCGACCTCCTGGAGGTCAATCCCGCCTTGGCGACCGGCAAGGCCGCACAACTGGACTTCGCTCCGATGTTCCACCACGTGGAGGGTGCCGTCGTCCGCTGGCAGGGCGAAATGCATACGCAAAGCACCTTGGACGACACCGCGCTGATGCCCGCGCTCGACAAGGCGCTGAAGAGTTTCAAGCCGGCGGAGGTGAACCTGCCCATTCGGAACTCCGACCGCTCGGTCGGCGCACGGCTCTCCAGCCAGGTCGCCTTGGCCAAAGGCGACGCCGGGCTGCCCGACGACACCTGGAAGGTGAATTTCCAAGGCGTCGCGGGACAGAGCTTCGGCGCCTTCCTGGCGCACGGCATCACCTTCCGTCTGGAGGGCGAGGCGAACGACTACGTCGGAAAAGGACTTTCCGGAGGCAAGATCATCATCGTCCCGGATGCCAAAGACACCTGTGTTCCGGCCGACAACGTGCTGGCCGGCAACGTCATCGGCTACGGCGGAACCTCCGGTGAAATCTACATCGGCGGGCAGGCGGGCGAGCGCTTCGCCATCCGCAACAGCGGCTTCACCGCCGTGGTGGAGGGTGTCGGCGACCACGGCTGCGAATACATGACTGGCGGGCGCGTCGTCGTGCTCGGCAAGACCGGCGTGAACTTCGCGGCCGGAATGACCGGCGGCATCGCATACGTCTTTGATGTGGACGGCGATTTCGACCTGCGCTGCAATCTGGACACCGTCGATCTGGAACCCATCCACGCCGGTTCGCCGGAGGAGCAGGAACTGCTGGGGCTGCTGGAACGCCATGCTTCTGCCACCGGAAGTGCCCAGGCGCAGCAGATTCTGGCGAACTGGGGCGACTACCGCGGGCGCTTCATCTGCGTGATGCCCGTCGAATACCGGAAGATTCTCCGGAAGGAGACTCAAGCATGAGCAGGACTTTCTTCGAGATTCCCCGCCTGGAGCATGTCTATCGGCCGGTGTCCGAGCGTGTACAGGACTACCGCGAGGTCGAGGGAGCAGTACTGCCTGACGACGTGCGGCAGTTGGCAAGCCGTTGCCAGAACTGCGGTCTGCCCTTCTGCCATGCGATGGGCTGCCCCCTGAAGAACGCCGTACCGGACTTCAACCGTGCGGTGACGCAGGGGAGATGGCGCGATGCCTGGGAACGCCTCTCCGAAACCAGTCCCTTCCCGGAGTTCACCAGCCGTGTCTGCCCCGCGCTCTGCGAGTCGGCCTGTTGCCTGGAGGGCACGGGCTTCGGTGCCACGAATGTCCGTCAAATCGAGAAGAAGATTGTCGATACGGCATTCGACAATGGCTGGGTGAAGCCACGGACTCCCAAGTGCCGCAACGGCAAAAGCGTGGCGGTCATCGGCGCCGGTCCCGCCGGACTGGCCGCCGCCGTCAAACTGAACGAGGCGGGTTGGCAAGTCACCCTCTTTGACCGCAACGAGAAGCCCGGTGGACTGCTTCGCTATGGCATCCCGTGCTTCAAGCTCGACAAAGCGCTGATTGACCGGCGTTGGCATTTGCTGGAGGAGGCGGGCATCCAATTCCAGGGCAAGACGGAAATCGGCAAGGATGTCGCCGGAAGTTACCTGATGAAGCACTTCGACGCCGTCGTGGTGGCCTACGGCACGCCCGTTCCCCGCGACCTGAAGGTGCCGGGACGCGACCTGCGAGGCATCGTCCAGGCGCTTGACCTGCTGGGTACAATGAACCGCCAGCACACCAGCGAATCCACTGCGTGTGGAGTTTCCGGCAAAGGGAAGAAGGTCCTGGTCATCGGCGGCGGCGACACCGGCAACGACTGCGGCGGAACGGTGCTCCGGCAGGGCGCCGTCTCGGTGATGTCCATCGACTTGATGCCGAAGCCGCCGACCGAGCGTTCCGAGCACACCCCTTGGCCACTGTGGCCCTACAAACTGCGTGGCTCGTATGCGGTGGACGAGGGACTGGAGCGCTTCTGGGGCCTTAACACCCTGCGTTTTCTTGGCGAAAACGGCCAGGTCACGGGGGCCGAGGTCGTGCCCGTGAAATGGGATTTCGACGTCAATGGCAAGCCCGCCAAATTCGCGTTGGCAGGTCCCGCGCGGGTCATTTCCTGCGATTTGGTCGTGCTGGCGATGGGCTTCCTCCGCCAGAAGCGCGAGGACGTGCTCGCCAATCTTGGTCTGCCCGACCAGAAGAATGTCCTGCTTGCCGGTGACGCGGCCAACGGCCCGTCGCTGGTCGTGCGTGCCATCGCCGATGGCCTGAAATGCGCTGAAACTCTTTGCTGATAGGAGAATTTTGCCATGTGTGGATTTGTCGGTGTTTTTGATTTACGGGAAGGCAAGGCAGTGTCCTTGCGCAAGCAGCTGCTCGCGATGTCGCGCAAGATCCGCCATCGTGGACCAGACTGGTCGGGCGTCTTCGAGGGGGAGCATGCGCTCATCTCCCACGAGCGTCTCGCCATCATCGACCCCCTCTCCGGAAAACAGCCCCTTTACAGCCCGGACGGACGATACGTCCTCGCCGTCAATGGCGAAATCTACAACCACGAAGAACTGCGCAACGAACTCTGCCAGGACTACCAATTCCAGACCCGCTCGGACTGCGAGGTGCTCATCCCCCTCTACATCAAATACGGCACCGCGTTTCTCGACATGCTCAAGGGCATCTTCGCCTTCGCCCTTTACGACACCAAAGAGGACCGCTACCTGATTGGACGCGACCCCATCGGCGTCATTCCTCTCTACGAGGGCTGGGATGCGGACGGGCATTACTACGTCGCCTCGGAACTCAAGGCGCTGGAGGGCGTCTGCTGCACCCTGCGGGAGTTCCTGCCAGGATATTATCTGCAAAGCGGAGACACCCAGCCCACCAGGTGGTATCGGCGTGACTGGTTCGAGTTTGACAAAGTGAAGGACAACACGACCTCCATCTCCAAACTCCGCGCATCGCTGGAGGCCGCCGTGAAACGCCAGATGATGAGCGACGTGCCCTACGGCGTGCTGCTCTCCGGCGGACTGGACTCCTCCGTCATCGCCGCCATCGCCGCCAAGTTCGCCCGGCGGCGCGTGGAGACCGGCGACACCCAGGAAGCCTGGTGGCCGCGTCTGCACTCCTTTGCCGTCGGACTGGAGGACTCCCCCGATCTCGTCGCCGCCCGCAAGGCCGCCGAGTTCCTCGGCACCGTCCACCACGAAATCCACT
>JAFYIW010000289.1 GCA_017538465.1 Victivallales bacterium | reverse complement strand
GATGGAAAACCTCCCGGAAATTTCGGCGGGTGGCTTGTAAAAGCCGTCATCCGTGGCATATAAGAATAGTTTCAAGACTGACGGCAGAAATGCCTTGCGGTATGCGTGGGCTAACGTATGTCGCAACGTCACAGGTCAGTTGAGACTAGACGTTGTTAGCGTCAACGACACGCAGGCATCCGGCCACCGGATGCCTGCATTTTTTTGTCGGTGGAGGTCAATCCGGATTTTTATGATGATCCAAATGAACATTGGCCTTTACCTCCTTGCCCGCTCAGGCAAGGGGAAAATTGTATGTGGCGCGGGCGAAATTATCGCGCGGGATAATATTATAGGAACAAACTTTTTCCCTACTCTTTGTCAAAACACATTATGAACAAGCAAAATCTCTTCTTCGTCATTCTGCTGGTGGTCTCGGCCGTGCTGCTCTCTCTGGGCATCATTCAGAAACTTCGTCATTCTCCGAAGGAGGCCGAAGCGGGACGACGTAAGCTGGTGATCGCGGTGATTCCGAAGGGCACCATCAACATGTGGTGGGACGTCGTGCGCCAGGGGGCCGAGAAGGCCGCCGAGGAGTATGGCGTGGAGATCCGCTGGAATGGCCCGGAGACCGAGACGGACCGCGAGAAGCAAATCCAGGCGGTGCGCGACGCGCTGGTGCAGAATGTGGACGCCGTGGTGCTGGGACCCAATGACTTCAAGGCGTTGGTGCGCCCCATCGAGGAGGTCCACGAGAAGGGCATCCCTTGCGTGATCATTGATTCCGCCGCCGATACCGACATCTATGACGCCTTCGCCGCCACCGACAACCTCGCCGGCGGGGCGGACGCCGCGCGGCTCCTGGGCAAGGCGATGGACGGGCAGGGCAGTGTGCTGCTGATCAAGTATGTGCCGAACTCGGCCTCCACCGACGACCGCGCCAAAGGCTTCCGCGAGACGCTCGCAAAGGAGTTCCCCGGCATCACGATTCTCGCCGAGGACTACACGGACGGCACGGTCGAGGGCGCCCGCCAGAAGACCAGCGACCTCCTGAGCCGCTTCCCCCAGACCACAGGCGTCTTCGCGGTGAATCAGCCCAGCGCGGTGGGCGCCTACAAGGCCATCCAAGCGCAAGGGAAGGCCGGGACAATCAAATATGTCGGCTTTGACTCGGACTCTCTGCTGGTGCAGGCGATCGAGGACGGGACCTGCGTGGGACTCATCGTGCAGGATCCCCTGCAAATCGGCTACCTGGGCGTGGAGACGGCGGTGAAGCTGCTCAACGGTGGCAAACCGGCCCGCGACATCCCCGTGCCCAGCATGATTGTCACCATCGAAAATGTCGCGGAGAAGAAACAGACCCACGCCGCCGCGCTTGGACTGTAAGAAGTTTAAAGGGAAAAGGTTAAAGTTTAAAAGTCCGTCGTCTGTCGTCTGACGTCCGTCGTCTGACGTCCCGGCCTGACGTCCAACGTCTGTCGTCTGACGTCCCGGCCCGACGTCCGTCGTCCGTCGTCTGACGTCCCGGCCTGACGCCCGACGTCCGTCGTCTGACGTCCCGGCCATTCTGCTTATGTCCCAGAATACCAATGATTTTTTCCTCCGCATGGAGGGCATCACCAAGCGTTTCGGACCCGTCACGGCGCTGTCGGATGTGACTTTTGCGGTGCGTCGCGGGACGGTCTGCGCGCTGTGCGGCGAGAATGGCGCGGGCAAGTCCACGCTGATGAAGGTGCTCTCCGGCGTCTATCAGCCGGACGGCGGGAAGATTTTCCTGGATGGAAAGGAGAAGCATTTCTCTGGTCCGAAGGACGCCTTGCGGGCGGGAATCTCGATGCTCTATCAGGAAGTGGAGTTGGCGGGGCACCTCACCGTCTATGAGAATGTCTTTCTGGGGCGCGAGCCCCTGCGTGGTGGGCCTTTCCAATGCATCGACACCGCCGCGGAGATTCAGAAGGTCCGTGAGTTGATTGAGGCGAATCACTTCCAGCTTGACCCGATGGCCACGGTGGCAGAACTCTCGCCTGGTCAGTGCCAGTTGGTGGAGCTGCTCAAGGCGATGCTCTCTGGTGCACGGCTAATCGTGATGGACGAGCCGACTTCCGCGCTCTCCGAGGGCGAGGCCGCCACGCTCTTCCAGATTATCCACCGCCTCAAGGCGCAGGGCATCACCATCATCTACATCTCCCACCGCCTGGAGGAAGTCCTGGCGCTCGCCGATGACATCTGCGTGCTGCGGGACGGCGCGGTGGTCTTCGGCGCACCCGCCGTCGAACTCACGGTGGACACGCTGGTCAAGCACATGGTCGGACGCGAACTCTCGCAATACTATCCGCCCCGTGAATCCAAGCCAGGCGAGGTGGTCTTTGAGGCGCGGCACTTGACGACCAAGCACATCCACGACGTGTCCTTCCAAGTGCGTGCTGGCGAAATCGTCGGAATGGCGGGGCTGGTCGGCGCTGGTCGCAGCGAGACCGCGCAGGCGATTTTCGGCATCGATGCGCTGCTTTCCGGAGAGTGTCTGCTGAACGGCAAGAGGCTCTCCGTGCGGAATCCCACCGGGGCCATCGCGGCGGGCATCGGCTTCCTGACCGAGGACCGCAAGCGGACTGGCCTGTGCACCGAACTGCCCTGCAGTTGGAACATCACCTTGCCGAACTACGAACGCCTCGACATGGGAAAAATTCTCTCGCTGGCACGGGAACGAAAGGAGTGCCTGGCGCTTGGCAAGAAGATGCGTCTGAAATGGCGCGATCCGGAGGCCCCGGCTTCTTCGCTCTCTGGAGGAAATCAACAGAAGGTGCTTGTTTCTAGGTGGTTACAGGCTGATTCAAAGTTCCTGATCGTGGATGAGCCAACGCGCGGCATTGACGTCGGGGCGAAGGCCGAAATCTACGCTCTGCTCAATGATCTGGCCGCTTCCGGCAAGGCCATCCTGATGATTTCCTCCGAACTCCCGGAGATTCTGGGGATGTGCGACCGCGTGCTGGTGATGCGCGAGGGCCGCCTCGCCGCCGACCTTCAGGTCGCCAAGACCACCGCCGAGGAAGTGATGCACTTCGCCGCGGTCTGATTAAAAGTTTTAAGTTGAAAGGGAAAAGGTTAAAGTTTTTGCTTTGTTTCCCAACAGGGTACCTAATCAATGCTT
>JAFYIW010000288.1 GCA_017538465.1 Victivallales bacterium | reverse complement strand
TTTGGCGCCGGCGGAGGAGTCCCCCTGACCATCCTGGTTTCTCCCGACGGCAAAAAACTCGGTGAAATCAGCGGATACCTCAAGCCCAATGCATACCTAAAGCAAATACGCAGAATCTTGAAGCGCGCGGGATATCCGCATGCCGACCGTTGGTGATTCCGACGCCTGTCCTGTTCGGAAATTCCGAATAGGCAATGTCTCCGTCGAACATGCCTGCATCTTCCCCACAACCCAAACCCGCTTCTCCGCGCCGAGCACCCACCTCGGTGCAGATGCACAGCGATGGCTGGATCAACAGCGCATGGAGCAACTATGAGCTGAATCCATCCTACATGCGTGATGTGGGAACCTACGAGTTGCTCAATGCCGACGACGAGGCAAAATACGCCCGCGAATACGGCGAGGCGCGCGCGCGGCTTCACGGACTTCTGGCGGATTTCCCGCAGGTCATCCTGGCCCAGCTAGCCGAATTGCAGAGCCAGCCTGCCGGACGGCTGCTGAATTTCATTGAACTGGATCCCTGCAATGATGACATCGCCTACAGCGACGCCGCCCTGGAAGAGCAGCTGCGCGAGGCCATTGGCGTGCTGCTGGACAACAAAGCGGAGATCATTCGGCGATTCGCCTCCCGCAAATCCAGACAACGCACCTCCGGCGTGCCGATTTTCCAAGAGACCAACCAGCTCATGAACCGCGTCTTCAACCCGCTGGTGGAGCAATACGGCAAACTGAACTTCCAGCAGCGCTTCTACTCCGAGTGCGTGAACCTCTTCATTCAAGGACGCTGGGAAGCCCCCGGGGTGAACCTGAAGCAGCGCGAACGCCTGGCCATTGAGATGCAGGAGTCCAATGAGAAGGCCGTGAAGGCGATGAACCACTTGGTGGAAAGCAATCTCCGGCTGGTCATCTCCATCGCGCGCCATTTCGTATGCAGCCTGATGCCGCTCTCCGACCTCGTGCAGGAGGGAAACATCGGGCTGATGCGCGCGGTCGAGTCCTTTGAATATCAGCGCGGGCATCGTTTCTCCACCTACGCATCCTACTGGATTCGTCAAGCCATCACCCATGCCCTGAACGTAAACGGACGCGCCATCCGCATCCCTGTCAACATCGTGCGGCAACTCTCGAAGATTCACCGCTGCGAGCGGGAATTCCTGCAGGAGCAAGGACGTCCTCCATCGATTGAGGAGCTGGCCAGCCTGGTGACACTTTCCGTCCCCCGCGTGCGTGCTCTGCTGAAGATGGGGCAGCAGCCATTGTCGCTGCAATCCATCGCCACAGAGGACCGTGACTGGAATGACATCCTGGCCGACGAGCAGAATGTCTCCATGCCCAATGACGGAGGACGCGACGCCACCCGCACCGTTCTGGACACCCTGGACCCCAGAGAGCGCGAGATTCTGATCCGTCGCTTCGGTCTGCTGGGACACACGGTCGAGACGCTGGAACAGGTCGCCAAGCACTTCGGCCTGACTGGCGAACGCATTCGCCAGCTGGAGGCCATCGCGCTGCGGAAACTGCGCAAGCCTGAAAGCAACAGCCTCCTGGACAGCCTGGAAAACTGAGGGAAATACTATTTTTTCCTTCGCGGATGCGCCTTGCGATATTCCCAAGGCGGAATCGGCTTCTCCCCATCGGCCGTGCGTCTCCACAAGCCTTTATTGGCCTTTCTGGCCTGCCGTTCTGCCTCTGCGTATGCGGGATCGTCACAGTATTGCACATAATGCCAGACTATGCCCTTGCGCAACAGTTCCAAGGCAAAATCCTTCCCGTTGAATATCACCCGTCCCACACAACGTCCATATTGGTCATCGTAAAGCTTCTCGATCATCACCCATCGGTGGCTAACCCGCTGATTGACATATTTCAGGGCTTCCTTGCCAAAGGGCTGCGCCAATTCCGGCGCATCGATCCCGTAGATGCGAATCCGCACGGGGTCCCCGTTCAGAGTCTCCACATCAAAGGTGTCCCCGTCGCTGACTCGGACCACAGTTCCGGAAAAACGCTCGACCACCCGTGCGGATGGCTCTGAGGGTTTATTCCGACGATCTTTCGGGGACGCATCCAAGGGCTGGGTCAGCGTCATTGCCAGCAACGCCAACACCATGCAATATAAAATTCTTATTCGCCCCGACACGATGACCTAAACTTTACATTCGACCTCTAACCTTCCTGGCGGGACCTGGGACCTGAGACCTGAACTTTTCCCTCTAGCCTCTAGCCTCGTTATTCACGAGCGCCATGGCCAATCAGAGTATTCTGTGGTTGGCTGAAGAGCTGTCGGGCATTGTCCAGCAGCATTCCTGTGCCATTCACCACGGCATGGAGCGGCTCGGGTCCGACCACCGCATGCAGGCCGGTGTTTTCGGTAATCAACTTGTCCAGGCCACGCAGCAGCGACCCGCCGCCGGCCATGGTGATTCCCGTATCCAGCAACCGCGCCGCGATTTCCGGCGGGCACTGGTCAATTGCCTTCCGGATTGCCCTCAGCATATTGGAAATCGGGTCGCTGAGCGCCTCGCGCACTTCATCCGAGTCGATGACCACCGCGCGCGGCAGACGGTCTCCCTGGCGTCCCATATCCAGGCCCTTGACCTCCATGGACAACTTCTCCGGCAGTTCGTAGGCGCTGCCGATGTTGATCTTGATGTTTTCGGCCGTGCGCGGGCCGATTTGCAGCTGGTGCTTCTTGAGCATAAACTGGATGATCGCATTGTCCATCGCGTCGCCGCCATACTTCACGCTTTGGCAGGAGACGATGCTACCTGCGGAGATGATGGCCACTTCCGTGGTGCCGCCGCCAATATCGACAATCATATTGCCGTCGGGGTCTTCCACCGGCAAGCCGACGCCCAATGCGGAGGCGAAGGGCTCCTCTACCAGACGCACCACCCGTGCGCCTGCCCGCATGGCGCTTTCCTGCACGGCGCGCACCCCCACTTCGGTGATGCCGGAGGGCACGGCGATCAGCACCCGCGGCTGCATGATTTTGAAGTGGCCGGAGGCCTTGCGGATGAAAATCCGCAGCATCTCATCCGTCACCTCCGCATCCGCGATCACGCCCTCCCGCATGGGGCGGATGACCTTGATGCGCTCGGCGGTCATGGCCATGAGCTTCTTGGCGTCGGCCCCCACGGCACGGACCTTGTTCGTGTCGGCATTGATTGCCACATACGAAGGCTCTTCAAGCACAATTCCCTCACCCGCCACCCACACCAGGGTGTTCATCGTTCCCAAATCGATGCCAATGTCATTGACTAAAATGCGCTTGAGCTTATTGAGCATGGATCCCTCGCGTAAACAGACGTGGCTGAACCAATTCATTTTAGTGGAAGTATTGCTATGACGCCCTGGCCCGGACGCCGACACCTGAACGTTATTCTGCATTCGTGAAAAATCTTCATGAACACAGGAAAATATAAGCCGCCCTTTTCTTTTCGTGCATCGGGCGGCCAAAAAACATCCTTCAATGGCAATATTCGCCAGCCATCATAAAAACTATTCTTGGCATGGCTGCCCGACCTGGATTCGAACCAAGACAAACTGAACCAGAATCAGTTGTGCTACCATTACACCATCGGGCAACTGGAATTTCCAGCCACGTCAGGTTGACGTGGCGCTTAATGTAAGTCCTATTCTGGGGATTTCAAACCCAAACGGACAAAATAACGCAAACTTTTTCTGTCTTTTTTGAGGCAGAAAACCACCTGCTACTTCACCAGATTGGCGAGCCAGGCGACCATGCCATTGGGAAAGAAAACCAGCATCAGGAAGGTGAAGACATAGGCGGGCAGAAAATACATCGTGCCCTTGAAGACCTGCGCGGCGCTGGTGTCCTTGCTCAGCCCCGCCACGATAAAACTGGAGACGCCCACAGGCGGGGTCACCGCGCCCAGGGTGGTGACCAGGCAGACCAGCTGTCCAAACCACACGGGGTCGTAGCCTAGGCGTACAATCAATGGCTGGAAGAGCGGCAGGGAAATCATCAGGAATGCCAGCGAGTCCATCAGGCAACCGCCAAGCAGATAACAGAAGGCGATGGCGATCAGCACGCAGACTGGTGGCAGGGAGAAGGTGGTCACCGCGTCGGCCAGCTGGTTGGGCAGGCGCGTCATGATCAGGAATTTCCCGAAGACCGTGGCGCCCGCCAGGATCAGGAAGACCATCCCGGAGATGTGGAGCGTGTCGTTGATGGATTTCAGCAGTCCTTTCCAATCCAGGGTCTTGCGAATCAGGCACCAGGCGATGCCGCAGAAGGTTCCGAAGCCAGCCGCCTCGGTGGGCGTCACCATGCCTGAGAACATCGCGCCCATGATCATTGCGAAAAGAACTGCAACCTCGACCACGCCGCCCAGGCTACGGATGCGCTGGCGCAGCGTGGAGGCCTGCCCGCCCGGGGCCCAGTCCGGATGACGGGCGCACAGCAACAGCACCGTCGCCACGAAAGAGACGACCAGCAGTCCGCCAGGCAGGATGCTTCCAGCGAAGAGCTTGGAGATGCTCACGCCGGTGTAGAGTCCATAGACCACCAGCACGATGGAGGGCGGAATGACCACCCCCAGCGTGGAGCCCACGGCGATGCTGCCGCACTTGAGCTCCTTCTGGTAGCCCGCCTCGGTCATCGGCGGCAGCGCCACGCAGCCCATCGTGGCGGCGGTGGCGGTGTTGGAGCCGCAGATTGCCGAGAAGCCCGCCGAGGCCAGCAGCGTGGTGATGGCCAGCCCCCCGCGCTTCTGCCCGAACCACGTCTTCGCCACCTTGAAGAGGCGCTCGCTGTAGCCGGCGTGGAACATCGCCTCGCCCAGCAGCACAAAGAGCGGGATGACGGTGAAGCCGTAGTTGGAGAAGACGCTCCAGACCTCCATGCCGGTCGGCCCCGCGAAGACAGTGTTCCAGTTCACCACCGGCGTCATCACCAGACAGCCAACCGTGCCGCACAAAAGCATCGCCAGCCCCGGCGTCATTCCCGTGAAGAGAATGAGCACCAGCATGATGACGATTCCGCCGAGTCCGATGAAGGTGTCCATAGTCACTTCTCCTCCAGCACGGAGACGTCGTTGCGGATGGAGGTCACCACGCCCTTGCGCTTGGTGTTGGCCAGCGCCTCGGTGTCCGGGTCGCGCCGGGTGACCAGATAGACCGCGTCGGTCAGATACGCGCATGCCAGCAACAGCAGTCCCCCCGCGCAGACGAACATGAGCCAGGGATATGGCAGACGAAGCGTCTCCGAGAGCTCTCCCACCGCCAGCAGCCGCCGTGCACGGTTGATCTGCTGGATGGCCAGCAGCAACAACAACAGGAAACCACAGGTCATGTTGAAGACACCCAGCCCGCGCCGCCAGGATGGCCGATAGTGGCTCGTAAAGAGATCCAGCTCCACATGGCCGCGCTTGCGCTGCGTGTCCGCCAAAGCCAACGCCGCGATCAGCGCTCCGAAGAAGCCCGAGAGCTCATAGCTGCCGCCAAACGGATGCCCCGCCATCCGCGAAAAGACATTCAGCCCCGACAACAGCACCAGGCACACCAGCAGCACGCCGGAAATCCCCAGTCCCGCCAGACAGAGCCATCGTTCGAGCCGAACCAGCTTTTGCATCTATGTAACTACTTTATTATAAATATATTACAAAAAACAGAGCTACTCCGCCTGCAAGAATTCGATCAACTTCCGTCCGTCAATGCCCTTCTCGGCCACCCGCTGGACGTATGCGTCCATCATCGGCGCGAGCTTCTCGCGGACGGCGGCCAACTCTTCCTCGGAGATTTGGGTGACCTGCACGCCGTGGGTCTCGACGGACCACTTGAGGGCGTCCTCGACGTGTTGGTCCACATACGCGCCAGTCCATTCGGCCTGCTCGAAGTAGAGGTCCTCAAGGATATCCTGGATGTCATGGGGCAGTCTATCCCAGGCATCCCGGTTCATCACCACCGCGAAGCTGATGACCGGCAGACGCGCCTCGACGACGTATTTGCAGTATTCCGCGTAGTTCATGTCCTGCATCACCTCGCCCGAGGAGACGATTCCGCTGATGACGCCCTTGTGCAATGCATCCGGCACATCGGACTGGGGCATTGCGGTGGGCGCGGCGCCCAGAAGCTTCAGCGCGTCCAGGCTAGTGCCGGAGCTGCGCAGATTCGCATGGTTGAGGTCCGTGACATTCACAACGGGGTTGGAACTCATGATCACGCCAGGCGGACAGGTGAAAGCCGTCAGCACCTTCACCTCCGCGAACTCCGCGGGATTCTCCTGCTGGAGCAGCTTGGCGAGTTTCATGCTGGCGACCTTCGAGCTGGGGAAGAAATGCGGCAGGTCGGCCGACTCCGAGACGGGAAAGCGTCCAGGCTGGTAGCTCATCGCGAAGTTGCCGATGTCGGCGGTGCCGCCGACCACGCCGTCATAGATTTCCTTGGCCCCCAGGAGCGTTCCGCCCGGATAGGTGCGGATCTTCACGCGGCCATTCGTGCGCT
>JAFYIW010000287.1 GCA_017538465.1 Victivallales bacterium | reverse complement strand
GGGCCGCCGGCCCGCGATGGTGGTGAAGTACAGCCAGGCCTTCGCTTCCGTCGCGGAGGAAACGCCTCAGGACATACCGCTGACCTCCTTCTCCATCCTGATGGCGCGCTACAAGGGCTTTCTGGAGACGGCGGTGCGTGGCGTGGCCGCGCTGAATTCTTTGCAGGACGGCGACCGGATTCTGGTTGCGGAGGGCTGCACGCATCATCGTCAGTGCAACGACATCGGCACGGTGAAGATTCCGCGCTGGCTGAAGGCGCACGCAGGTTGCGATTTGCAGATCGAGACCTCGTCGGGGTTGGGTTTTCCCGAGGACCTCTCCCCCTACCGGGTGGTGATTCACTGCGGTGGCTGTATGCTCAACGAGCGCGAGGTGGCCTATCGCATGAAATGCGCGTTGGACCAGGGGGTGCCTTTCCTAAACTATGGGATTGTCATCGCCCATATGAAAGGCATCCTCCACCGAAGCCTTTCGCTCTTCCCGGAACTGCAAAAGCTCGTGTCTGCGCCATGAAACTCTCCGCCATTCGGATGCGCGATCCCTTCGTGGTGCCTTGCCAGGCCGAAAGGAAATATTTCCTTTTTGGCAGCGTCTGGCATGGAGTGGCGCCCGGCTTCTATTATTACGCGGGAACAGACCTGGAAAACTGGGACGGCCCGTTTGCCGCATTCCTCCCGCCGGCGGACTTCTGGGGTCCGGATTTCTTCTGGGCGCCCGAATGCCATGAATATCAGGGGGCGTATTATCTTTTCGGCACCTGCGGGGTGAAGGCGACGGATTTCCGCGGGACGCAGGTCTTCCGTTCCGTCACCAGTTCGCCTGCCGGCCCATACGAGCAGCTCTCCCAAGGGCCGCTCACGCCGCGCGACTGGAAGAGTCTGGATGGAACGCTTTGGGTGGAGGACGGCCAGCCCTGGCTGGTCTTCTGCCACGAGTGGGTGCAGATTGGCGACGGGGCCATCTGCGCCGTGCGTCTGGCAGATGACCTCTCGCACGCTGTCGGCGAGCCCGTCGAATTGATGAAGGCCAGTTCGGCACCCTGGGCGACGAAATATATTGACCCGGGGGTCAGCGGCTGGGTGACCGACGGGCCATTTCTCTATCGCGAGAAAGCGGAAGCGCCGCTTCGGATGCTGTGGAGTTCCATGCGAAATAAAGTATACACCATGGGCATGATGGTCTCCGAGTCCGGCAGTATACTGGGGCCTTGGCGGCATGAGCCGGTGCCCATCTACACGCAGGACGGCGGACATGGGATGTGGTTCCGCGACTTCACCGGCCGGGCGCACTATATTCTACACAGCCCCAACGTCGGTTGGCAGGGCGAACACCCTGTTCTGCTGGATGCGTGAAGCCACCAGAGGCGCGGGGGGGGAGCCGCGTTGGTGTGCCGGAGGCACACCTGCCAAATCCGGCATGGTGCGTGGGGAGTGCTGGCGCGGGGGGACGCGTTGGCGTGCCGGAGGCACGCCTGCCAACCCTGGCATGGTGCGTGGGGAGTGCTGGCGCGTGGGGACGAGTGTGGCGTGCCGGAGGCGTACCTGCCAAACCTGGCATGGCGCGGGGGAGGCGCTGGCGCGGGGGGACGCGTTGGCGTGCCGAAGGCGCACCTGCCAAACCCGGCATGGTGCGTGGGAAGTGCTGGCGCGTGGGGACGCGTGTGGCGTGCCGGAGGCGTACCTGCCAAACCCGGCATTAGCAGCCCAGTTTCCGGAAGGCCGCGACGATGTCGCAGAGGGCCTCGTGGCGGGCGGCGGGGATGACCTCGCTCTGCATATTTTTAAGGCGTGGGGCCTGCCGCAGCAGACCAATGATATGCGGCCAGTCGATGTTGCCGTGTCCAGGGCAGCGGTGGTCGTCCCACTGACCATAGTTGTCATGGAGATGGCAGTTCACGACATGCGGGAGCATCTTCTCCAGAGCATGGTCTTCCCAAGGGACGTCGTCGAAGCCGGAGGCTTTCCATCCCTTCCGTGCGGCGCACTCGTCATAATTGCGTCCCTTGTCCATGAGATTGGCGTGTCCTGAATCGTAGGTGAATCCCAGGGCATCCGTGGGGAAGAGGGCTTTGATTTCCAGGAGGCGATCCGGAATGGACGTGGGATACCAGATGTTCTCGATGCAGATGGTCATTTTGAGTTGTTCGGCAGTGGGCAGCAAGGCCTCCAGGCCCCGTCGGATGTTCTCCATGGACTTCTCCAACGGGAATTCTTGAGTGTCGAACCAATTGGGATTTCCGACATGGATGCAGATGGTGTCCACGTCCATGTCGGCGGCGATCTGCATGGCGAGGCGATGCCGCGCCAGCATTCTAGGACGGCTCTCCTCGTATGGGTCCAGGAGGTCGTTGTTGGTGCCGAAGAGCGAATGAGCGTCCACGAAGGTAAGACCCTCGGCGGCCATTTCGTCCAGCAGCGTCTTCTGGAGGTTGGGCTTCTGCATGATCATGCCGATGAGAGTGTCGGAAAGCACGAGGTGTTTGGCCCCCAGGCGTGCGAACTCGTGCATCACCCAGCTGCGTCCGATGTCGGTGACGTGCTCGAAGTCAAATAGAAAAGTGAAGGGAGGCATGGAATAGGTTAGAGGTTAGAGGTTAGAGGTCTGTGCCAGGGCTTAGGGGAGTCTGATTTTCACGGATTTCACCTCGCCTTGATGAAGTTTGACTTTGGCGGCGGGTTTGCCGTTGCGGCGGATGCAGATGGCGGCGTCTTGCAAGGCCGCCAAGTCGAATTGCGTGGCGCCGTCGGGGAGCAGCCGCTGAGCGAGGACAACCACTGCGTTCTGCGGGGTGATTTCCCAAATCTCGCGCTGGAGTCGTGTGCCGTCGCCGGCGCGGGTGACCTCGTAGTGCTCTGGGGACCAGAGGCGTTCACGGGCGAGCGCATCAAAGGCAACCGCATCGGCGGGCTGGTCGAGGAGCAGCCAGGCCTTGCGGACGAAGGGGCCGTAGTCGGCGCGGCCCTCGTCGCCTAGCGCGGGCTCCGGGACGTGCTCTGCGTAGAAGACGGGGCGCAGGAGCGTGAGGCGCAGTTCGGCGGTGCCGATGGAGTCGTAGCCGTGGAGGTCAGGCGCGACAAAGCCGCTCATGGTGCGGGAGTCGGCGGCGGCACACCAGTCGAGGAAAGGCTGTTCACACTCGTCAGGGACCCGATTCAACAGCGTGCCCGCTTGTCCGGAGACAATTGTCCCCTTGCGCACTTTGGTAGCGAGGGAGAGTTTCAGGTCGGCGTCAGGTTCCAGCCAGTCGCCGAAGACGCATGCCTGCATTGCCTTGATGCCCTTGAAGGCAAAGAGCGAAAGGGTGAAAGTGGATTTTCGGAAGACGTAGCGGACGCGCAGTTCGCTCATCAGCGGGCCGTCCTGGTGGATTTCGGGTTTGCCAAGTTGACGGACTTTGGCGCGAGTAGGCGTGCCGAGGGCCTTTGCGGAGTGCGCCCAGGTGTCGAACGGGTCATCCAGCGTGACGAAGGAGAGCCGTCTCAGGGTGTCCAGCTGACGCATCACGCCGAGTTTGGGGAAAACCGGATGTCCTTCGGGCAGGTGTGCATAGGCCAGAACTTTGAGTTCCGAAGCACCCAGTGGCGCAAGGACAAGCGCGGAGTTGCGTCGCCCGAAAATGTTGGCATGGCCTTGCACCCACTGGAGCGGGAGGTGGTTGCCCTGGGCGTTACGGAAGGCATTGAAGTCGCTGCCGGTTCCATTGGGGTCATGAAAGGCAAAATAACTGCAAATGGCAGTGGCGGGACGGGGCAGGGGGTTCCAAAGTAACACGCCGCCTTCGGTCAGAAAGCGGGTGTCCGCCTGTGCGGCATAGCGTTGGAGACCGCTTTCAAGGACGTGGCTGGCCAGATGCGTGGCGTGGCCACAGATGTCGCGTGCCTCGTGGTCATAGGCGGACTTGATGGCGGTGCCGCTGTAGATGTCGTGGAAGTAGTTGAAGAGCAACTCGTGCCAGGCATCGGCGAGTCTTTTCGCGCCCGTGCGGTCATGGGTCTCCAGGGTGATTTTCTCTGCCTTGAAAAGCGTTTTTTCGGCGTCGGACATCCATTTCTTGATGTCGTGGCAGGTGGTGTAGCACCCAGGCGAGTGGTGGATGAATTCGCCCGTGAGCAGTGGGAGGTCGCGGCGTTGGTCGAGCACCGCGAAGTACTCGTCGAGAGTACAGAACTCCAGGGGGATTTCCTTTCCGATGTCCAGGAGTATCTTGAGGTTCTTGTGGTTGATGCCGCCGCCGTGGTCGCCCAGTCCGAAGAAGAAGGACTGCGGTGCGTCCATGGCGAGGTGGCGTTCCATGCGCTCTCGCAACAGCTTTTCATCGAAGGCGAGGTTTCCGCTGGT
>JAFYIW010000286.1 GCA_017538465.1 Victivallales bacterium | reverse complement strand
GGAATCTCCACTCATCCTGGAAAACTCACGGGATTGCCCGCCTCCTTCATCGACCAACTTGCCCAGGACGCCGCGCAGAACCCCATGAAACTCGAAAGCGCGCCCCGACCGCTCACTGCGGCAGATTGCCAGACCGCATTCCATGCCGCCTTGGACGCCAACTGGAATTGACCTGGATGGACACTTTCACGCTCATCACTCCCGCCGAAGGCGAAGTGCTCACACAGCATACGCCAGAACAGCGGGACTTCAAGACGCTCCGCGAGCGTCTGAAGACACAGGAGGAGCGGATAGACTGGCTGCATCTGAAGCAGTCGGAGCAAGCCGACCATAGCATCCCTAAAATACTGCTCTTTGCCTGGAAGAGTGAGGCTGACTGCGTAGCCCATGGCATCGAGATCGCGGAGGACCCGCAATTCACGGGGCATGTCTTGCATTTCGCGGCTCTGCCAGGTCGCCAGGAGGCACAGGCACACAGTCTCAAAACGAATACGCAATACTACTGGCGGATCGCGGGAGTTGACGCAACAGGCACGCCACTTTGCTCTCAAGCTTCCTCCTTCCGAACGGCTGACGAGTGCCCCCGGTGGATCTTTTTCGAGGGAACGCCCAACGTGCGAGACCTCGGCGGCTGGCACACCATGGATGGGCGACGCGTGAGACAAGGGCTGGTCTATCGCGGAGGCGAGATGAACAACCATCAGACCGCCACGCCAGAGGGGCTACGCTTCGCCGAACATGAATTGGGAATCCGAACCGATCTGGACATCCGTGGACAAGCGGAACTGGACATGCTCCCTTCGGGCGGGCCTGCCTTTTCTCCGCACGTTCGCTGGCTCAATATCCCGCTGGCCGCCTACGCCGACATCGACACCGCCGAGCAACGAGCCAATTACGCCAAAGCCTTCCGCATCTTCAGCAACCCCGCGAATTTTCCCGTCTATATGCACTGCTGGGGCGG
This sequence comes from Victivallales bacterium, assembly GCA_017538465.1. Lineage (GTDB taxonomy): Bacteria > Verrucomicrobiota > Lentisphaeria > Oligosphaerales > Oligosphaeraceae > RGIG1601. Next base: position 6,897 of record JAFYIW010000286.1, on the reverse strand, counting down.
AGCCGACCGGACTGGCACCCTTGTATTCCTGATCAACGCCGTCCTCGGCGTTCCTGACGAATGGCTGTTGCTCGACTACGAGATGACCGCCTTGGCCACCTGGGGAGCGCGTTCCCGCGACAATGAACTATTCCAAGGTTTTTTGGCGATGTTGAGAAGCTATTCTTCCGAGCCGGGCTACCAGGCACAGGCCATCGCCTATTGGAACGCCTGTGGCATCGCCGATGCCGAAATCGCCAACCTGAAGGGCTTATTCCTAGAGTAGCAATCGGAGTGTGCGGGTTCTGCGCTTCGCCGCGTGCGGCGAAGTTTAAAGCTCCCCCAGCAGTTTTTCCACGGTAATTCCCTCGGACTGCGCCTGGAAATTCACGATCACGCGATGGCGCAATACGGGCAATACCAAGGCATCAATATCCTCGCGGCTGACATTGGGGCGGCCATCCAAAAGGGCCCGTGCCTTGCCCGCCAACACCAACGCCTGGGATGCCCGCGATCCCGCGCCCCATTTGACATATTGCTGGAACCGGGGAGCACAATGCGGAGTGCCTGGACGCGTCGCCGCGCAGAGTTGAACCGCATGCTCAATGACCCCCTCTGGCGCGACCACCTCGCGACAGAATGACTGCATCTCCAAAATACGCTCCGCCGAAAGCAACGGTGTCAACTGCTCCTTGGCGGGACGTGTCGTTAGCGCGACCATCTTCGCCTCTTCTTCTGGCGAGAGATAATCCATCACGATATTCAGCAGAAAACGGTCGAGCTGCGCCTCAGGCAATGGATATGTGCCTTCCAATTCAATGGGATTCTGGGTGGCCAGAACCAGAAAGGGTTTGGGCAAAGCACGGGTCTGCCCAGCCGTGGTCACCTGCCGTTCCCCCATTGCCTCCAGGAGTGCGGACTGTGTCTTGGGCGGAGTTCGGTTGATTTCATCGGCCAAAAGCACCTGCGTGAAAAGCGGCCCCTCCTGAAATCGAAAATGGCGTCGCCCGCTTTCGGGATCCTGCTCCAGGATTTCACCGCCCAAGATATCCGTCGGCATCAAATCCGGAGTAAATTGGATGCGGCGGAACGACAACGCCAAAAGCGTTGCAAGGCTCTTCACCAAATGTGTTTTGCCCAATCCGGGCACCCCGGTAAGCAAAGCATGCCCGTCCGCCAGCAGAGTGATAAGCAGCTGCGTCACCACCTCGCCCTGCCCCACAAAAACCGTCGCCAGGCGGCGGCGCAGTTCCGACAACTCCTGCCCAATTTGCTCAATCGATTGCATACAGTGCCTTTCCTATTTGAAATCCAACCGGGCGAGAATCTCCTCCTGGTCGCCCAGCACAATCACCTTCGTCTCAAAAGCCTTCATCGGGAACGTCAGCGCATCGCAGTTTTGGCCCAGCACCTCTCCGGTATAGGCATCCACCGCATCCGTGCGGCATGGCAGCCGGACCACCTTCTCTCCGGTGGAATCCGCATGAATGCACAGAACCCGGCCGCCCGCGCAGAAATTATCATCCGTCTCAAGAAAGACATGCACTCCGGCCGCACGGGCCGTTTCCCGCACGAACTGGGCATCCAATGCGGTTCCGCCGTAGAAAATCGACTTGCCTTTGCGGGCGGCGGCTATGGCGCCGTCCACGGCATAGTACGCCAAGGGTTCCGCCTCCTCATCCACGACCGCAAAGCGTGGCTGGACCGCACAGTCCATTCCGACCCGGCGGCCATCCGCCAAGCGCACCTGCAGACTGGCGCCGGGCACCTCGGCAAGCTGGATTCCAAGCAATTCGGACATCCGCGCGACATCCACTCCCTTGGCTCCCATGAACCCGACGCCGTACACGAACAGCGCCGTGGCGTCATTCTCGCGCACCACCGCAAGCGCCTCACGCAGCTGCGGCGTGTCCGCAAAGGTCCCCAGGAAGATCACCAGTTTGTAGCCGGCCAGAGTCTGCGGATTCTGCAGCATCAGCCAGTCCACCGAGGCTCCGCACTGTGCAAAGGGCACGCTCTGATCACCCAGCAGTTCTCCCGTCAGCGGCTGCACTCCGCGGACGACGTCCTGAAGCTCCCCGGTCTTCGTATCGTAATGATACCGGGTGGGGTCAGGCACGTAATTTCTCTTCAAGGTGGACACCAGCAATGCCAACGCCTCCTCGTCCAGCACCGCCGCGACTTCGGCCTTTGGCGACACATTGTCTTCGGTCACCATCTGGCCCAGCCGCAGACTATGCTCGAAGAGCGCACGGATTTCCGGCGCGTTCAGTTCCTCCCCGCCCACCAGCGGCAGATGATTCAACGGCGTCCCGCGGGCGATGAACACGCCGTGATTGCGCATGAAAACAGCAAGTGTCTGTTCGAGATTCACTGTCTGGTCAAAGATAGTCGGCGCGATGAGATTGGTGCGGCTGTCATCCTCAAGGATGGAGAGTTTTCCGGCCTCCCGGATGGCCGCGAAGGGTTTCATGTCCGATGTGGGTGCACCGATGGAACGGTGGCGATAGTCGATGGGAGAGAGGAAGAAATCCAGATTGGGGGATGCCAGCAACTGCGCCAGCGCGTTATGTCCGCCGTCGTTGACGCAGTAGCCCAGATTGGCGAATTCCTGATGATAGCCGTAGTAGGCCCCCACCAGTTTGTCGCCGTGCGTCTCCTCGCGGGTGATTTTAGCCAGTCGGTCAATCAGTTCAGCGATGCTTTCGCTGTAGAAACGCGAGTAGAGGATCGCCGCCCAATCCCGTTCGGGGTCATGGAAGATTCCGCCGGGCAACCCGGCTTCGCGCTCTGCGCGGGTAGGCACACCATGGACTTCGCGCCCGTGCCGCCGCGCGTATTCCCGGAAATCCTGCGCCGACTGTTCGGCATAATCCGCAAACAGCTCCGTGTGCGAATTCCAGCCCTGCCATTCGTAGGTGACGCCGCCTTGCAGATTGTAGAGAACCATCCGGCTGCCGAAATATTTCTCGCAGTGCGCCACAAGCGCGCGCACCGCATGCTCGGCATCCTCCCGATAGGCCTCGTTCGAGAAGGCGGTCGTGGCGCTGGACTGCCCTTTCAGCAATGGCGTGCCATCCTCCTGAATGGAAAGCCGTTCGGGATACATCTCGGCATACCAGCGGCCAGGATGACACCAGATGAAGAGCCCCAGCCACGAATCCGGGTATTGCTCCACGCACTGCGTCAACTGACGGTCAATTCCCGAAAAGTCATAATCACGCGGGCCAATCCACCAATCCCCGGAAAGCCATCCGCCCGCCCGCGTGGTGATGATGTTGCATGGAGAATTGGCGCCCTCCATGCCAGTGGGAATCTGACGACGCTCCACCGTCAGCAGATTGAAGAAGAAGGGCTTTCCGTTCAGCACAGGACGAGGCCCTCCGGGGGCCCGTTCCACCCTCAGGCTCACCGGTTTGCCAGGCAAAGGCCGCTCCGGCAACTCCTTCCAGGCCTCCGCGTTGCCTTGGACAATGCGCCCATAAACCCCAATTCGACATTGCAGCCGCACTGGTCCGCCATAGCGCAGCCAGAGCTCGGGGAATTCAAAATGCACGCGCAGAGCGCCATCCTCCTGCGACAAGGCATTCAATTCCCCCGTCGTTCCACTGCTGTAGGCCAGCAGCTTCCCGCGCGCGTTGTAAATCTGCGCATAAAGGACCTCATCATCAGACAGTTCGGGGACAACGCGCAACACCGCAGTCAGCTCCAGCGAATCGCTGACCTGAATCGCCACCGCCTCGACGCTTTTCGTGACCTCTTCAATCGTTGTGTACGGCGGACAAAACACCCATGGCGGATTCGGTGCGCCGGGACGCGTCTCCGCCAGCGGCCAATCGCAATTCTTCTCCAGTGACGTCCAATCCTTCGGCGGCTCCACGCCATACAGCCCGCGTGCGCCCTTCATGGTAATCGTATGGAAGCCGTCCGCGTCATTGATTTGCAGATCCGCCATCAATCCGCCCAGTCCTCCTGTGTTCTGATATTTCACGCAGAGGACATTTCGTCCGGCCAAAAGCCGTTCAGGAGCTATCGGCACCGCATCCGACACCTTCCAGTAGTTGCTCCAATTGTGTTCGAGCAATTCGTCATTCAGCCAGAGCTCCTCCACCATGTCGTCGCAGGAGCAAACCAACTGCGCTTCCAGGGGGGGACGCGCCAGCTCAAACTCTCTCCTCAGATAGCATGTCCCGAGATGGGAAAAGCCGCCATTGGCGGGCGCCACAATCGGAGATTCGAAATGCGGCGCACGTGGGTCATAGACATTCAAGATCGTCGGATGCTCCACGCCAATAATCTCAACTGGCACCTGTACGGGAATTCCGCGCAATTCCGCCCGTGTGCGCTCCCCTGGCAAAGCCGTGATGCTGCGTATCCAGAGCGTGCCAGGGAACTGATCCACCAAGTCCAGTCGAAGCGCCGTCACCGTACCGGCGGAACGCCATGCTCCGTCCGCCAGCACATTTATGGTGTGCCATTCGCCATCGGTCACCAACGAACCAACCTTGAATTGCCGCGCCTCGCCAAATTGGGGCTCCTGGGCTGTCGCATAGAATAGCTGCCCGTTCGTCGCGGTGTCAAACCCCTCCGCACGGTATTCAATGGCAAAGCCCCCAATCTCCGCGGTCGAGAGGGACACCCCTTCAATGCCCAAACTGGAGTCGCGGCCCAGCAAATCCAGCCGTGCGGAATCCTCTTCCGCGACCGCATTCAACTGACGTTGCCGTGTCCACTGTGCCAGACCTTCCGGAAATTCCCATGTGGGCAATTCCGCCGCCAGCAACCATCCGCACACCAGCAAGAAAAACCATGGCCAATGTTTCATCGTTTGCCTCGAAATGAAAAAGAAAACAAGCAATTTGGGGAAATTTAACCCCTCTATATTAGTTTGGCGGTGCCCATGTCGATTTTTCAGAGGCCGCTTGCCATCCATGCAAGTCTCATCCGAAGTCTTTTCCCGTCCCTCGTGGCCGCCTGTTTGTCACAATCTGAACACCTTGTGCAAAACCACATTTAGTTCGTCACTTCACCCCGTCCTCTTAACGGAAAGTTCAATTTATTGTATTGCAAATGCTTATGGACTTCCATCGGGCAACCATCCGTTCCTCTTGGCCTTGTGGAAAACACGCGGCAACCGCCCCACATGCATCACCGCGCCCTCCGGCATCCGCCGCCCGCCCGGTCGCCCAATTCCATTCCCTGACATAAATCATCACACAAATTTTCATTTTCATCCCCTCTAGCGTTTTTTCACGCTATATTATGATGTTTTGTTTTTAAATAATGTAATGGGGCCCGAAATGAAGTTTGACCGACAACAGGATGACGCACTGACCGAACTGGCCGTTCTTTTCGGGCAACGCTACGGTCGGAAACCTACTTTGCTTAGCCGCGCTCCAGGTCGTCTGGAAATCCTCGGCAATCACACGGACTACAACGAGGGAACCGTCCTCAGCGTAGCCATCGACCGTGCCGCCCGCATTGCGGCAGCTCCCAATCCCGATGCCAAAGACGGCATGGTCTGCCGCCTCTATGACATCAAAGGACACTCGACACGCGAATTCCGTCTGGACGACTTGGACAACTGTCGGCGTGGCGACTGGTCCAACTACATAAAAGGGCTGATTGTCGAATTCAACCTCCAAGGCTTCAAGGTTCCCGCCTTTGATGCGCTGGTCACCGGCGATGTGCCGCTCTCCGCCGGCATGAGCAGTTCCGCCGCACTGGAGATGAGCATGACGCTCATCCTCGACCGTCTTTCCGATGCGCGACTGACTTGGCTGGAAATGGCGAAAATCGGTCAAGCCTGCGAGAACAACTACATCGGCGCCCACACCGGGCTCCTGGACCAGATCAGCTCCCTCAAAGGCAAGGCCGGACAGCTCATCTACTCCGACTTCCGTTCATTTTCGGTCGCCAATGTTCCCATGCCGTCCGGCGCCGTCTTTGTGGCCGCCAACTCCAAGATCAAGCATAACCTGACCAACGAGTACAACGAACGCCGTGAGGCCTGCGAGGAAGCCGTCCGCATCCTTGGCGTAAAGGCCCTGCGTGACGTGTCGCCAGAGCAACTGGAACAGCGTAAGGGCGACCTCCGCGACATGGTTTACCGCCGCGCATGCCACGTCGTGGGAGAAATCGCCCGTGTCGCCGACGGACAGGCGGCACTGGCTAACGGCGATTTGACGGCCTTCGGCAAGCTCATGACCGCCTCCCACGAATCCAGCCGAAGCAATTTCGAGAACAGCTGCCCGGAAATCGACATGATGGTGGAAATTGGCCGCACCCTGCCTGGTTTCCTGGGCGCCCGCATCTCCGGCGGGGGGTTCGGCGGCATCTCGGTGCACCTCGTCCAGACTCCCTTCGCCGAATCCTACTGCGCGGCGCTTGGCAAAGCATACCTCCAGCGTACCGGCATCGACTCCTCGCCCATGATTTTAACCGCCGCAGATGGCGCCGCTCTCTGGGAGGCATGAAGTAGCCAGACACCTCCCCGCTGACTTTCAGAAACGAAATTCCAATCCCTCTCATTCTGTTCCCATGTTCGAATCGTTAACTGACAAACTTCACTATGCCTTCCGAAAACTGACGGGCACCGCGCAAATCTCCGAAAGCAACATGTCGGAGGCCATGGGCGAAGTCCGCAACGCGCTGCTCTCCGCCGATGTCAACTACGAGGTCGCCAACCAGTTCATCGAGGAAGTCAGGAAGGAATGCCTTGGGCAGGATGTCCTCAAGAGCGTCACGCCTGGACAGCAGGCCATCAAGATTGTCTATGACCGCCTGGTCATACTGATGGGCGAGACCGCCGCCGAACTCAACATCGGGAACGCGACTCCGGAATCCCCCGCCGTCATCATGCTGTGCGGTCTCAACGGCAACGGCAAGACCACCACCGCCGCCAAACTGGCTAACTTC
>JAFYIW010000285.1 GCA_017538465.1 Victivallales bacterium | reverse complement strand
TACTTGCCCTCGCGCTTGACGGGGTCGTTGAAGGCCCAGTGCTTCGTCTCGCCCTGGCCACCCTGCATCAGCATGCAGTGGAACTCGTCGAAGGACTTCATGTACTTCTCGGGCTTCTCGCTGGGGAAGTGCATGTTCTCCTTGGGCATCGCCAGCTTCTTGTCGATGCGGTTGAAGCACAGCTCCAGGTCGGCCTTCTGGAAGCCCAGCGGGAACTTCTTGTCCACGGCCTTGCCGTCCACCACCCACTCGTCCATGCCCCAGAAATGGGCATTCTTCAGGGAGATTCCCAGCTCGTTGACAATCTGCGCGACGATCGGCAGCTGTTCGGTGGGGCCGATCGGGCCGCACACGCCGCACGGATGCTTCGCAGTGGCCTGCTGGAAGACCTTCACGTATTCCAGGGCCTCCGCCGCATAGAACTCCTGCAGAGTGTCATAGATGTTGATTTTGAAGCCCTTGCGCTGGAGCTTCGGGAGGTCGTCCAGCGTCAGTTTCGCGGCCGCGTCGAGGATTTTGCGGTCGAGTGTGGTATAGTCCCACCAGTCACGGGAAATCTTGCTGTAGGCGCGAACGGGAACGGTGTTCTTTTTCATCGTTGAGATTGGGTTGCAATGGGAGCAAAAGGAATAATTTCCCCTAATGTATCATATCGCGGCAATTTTGCCAGTTGAAAGCGGGGGAATCCTGCCAAAAGGGCTGGGCGAGAAAGCCCCTGTGAAAGCAATTCTTTTTTGCCCCAATCATCGGCAAACCTCTTTTTTCTGTTTACATTAGAAAAAACTTCCGATTCCCTTCATCCACTCACCTCTCACCTCTAACCTTCCTGGCGAGACCTGAGGGCCTGAGGCCAGAACTTTTACCTTTTACCTTTAACCTTTAATCTCCTCTCACCTCTCACCTCTAACCTTTTATGGAACGTCGTGGCATCATCGGGGCTGGCAACTGGATTGTCGACCAAATCAAGCAAATGGACCGCTGGCCCGGCGAGGGAAACCTCGCCGACATCCTCCGCGAGGAGCCGCCGGCGGGCGGCGGCGGCCCCAACAACGTCCTGCACGACCTGGCTAAAATGGATCCCACGATTCCCCTCTATGCCGTGGGACGCATCGGGGACGACCCCGCCGGGAAATTCCTGCTCGCAGAAGCACAAAAGGACCACATTGACTGCACGAGCCTCACTGTCAGTTCGACCGCCCCCACCAGCTACACCCTCGTGATGGCCGCCGACGGCAAGCGCACCTTCTTCCACTGCCGAGGTGCCAACAATGAATTGTCACCGGAGGATTTCAAGGACCTCAACCAGCCCGCCAAGATTTTCTATCTAGGCTATCTGCTCTTGCTTGGCGGACTGGATGCGTCCGATCCCGAATTCGGCACCTGTGGCGGACGCGTGCTTCGCCAGATGCGTGAACGAGGCTACACCACGGTGCTGGACTTGGTCTCGCAGGCGCCCGAGGTCTTCCATCAGGCGGTCGTCGCCGCCATGCCCGGCACGGATGTGCTGGTCATCAACGAGGTCGAGGCCGGCAACGCCTTTGGCGTGAATCTGCGCAAGGCGGACGAATCCATCGACGAGGCGCTCCTTTCCGAGGTCGGCGCGAAGTTTTTCGAATTGGGCCTCCACCAGGAGCTGGTCATCCACTTCCCCGAGGGCGCCTACGCGCGTCTCGCGGACGGCACCGAGTGCCGCATCAACTCCTACCGTCCCCCCAAGGTCGTCGGCTCGGTCGGGGCGGGTGACGCCTTCTGCGCGGGCATCCTCTATGCCCTGCACGAGAACATCCCGTTGGAGGAGTCGCTGCATCTGGCCGCCGCCAATGCGATCTTCAACCTCATGGACGCCTCCGCCACCGGCGGCGCGGTCCCCATCGCCCAAGTCCGCGAATTCATGGCAACTCATGCCCCCGCCTGACCACTTTACCCTTTAAACTTTAAACTTTAGACCCTTATGTCAAAGACTTTCATTGGCATTGGCGCCGGTCCGATTCAGACCGGCATCTACGTGGCCGGCGCGGCCGACGGCGGCTTCGACCGCATTGTCCTGGCGGAAGTGGAGCCCACGCTGGTCGCGGCGCTCAAGGAGCATCATTCCATAACGGTGAACACCGCCGAGGCGGACCGCATCACCACTCGCACCTACGAGAACATCGAGGTTTACAATCCCAACGACCCCAACGACCTCCCGCAGCTCATCGACATCGCGAAGGACGCGCTGGTCTTCAACACCGCCCTGCCCGCCACCAAATTCTACAAGTTCTGCGCACCATGGATGCAGGCCGCCTTCGAGAAGAATCCCAATGGCCGTCGATACATCTACACCTCCGAGAACTCCACCACCGCCGCATCGGACTTCCAGACCGCGCTTGACGCGCACTTCCCCAACACCTATTGCCTGGACACCGTCATCGGCAAGATGAGCAAGGTCTTCGCGGCCGGCGAAAATGACCTCCCCACGCTCACGCCGGGCTTCGCGAAGGGGCATCTCGTGGAGGCCTTCAACACCATCTACACCTCCAGCGCGCCGGGCATCGAGGAGGTCGGCGTGAAGAACCTCTACGCCAAATCCGACCTGGTCCCCTTCGAAGAGGCGAAACTCTATGGCCACAATGCAAACCACCTGCTGCTGGCGCTGATGGCCGCCGAACGGGGCTGCAACTACATGAGCGAAGCCGCCAACTTCCCCGACATCGTGGAATACACCATCCAGGCGCTCCTTCAGGAATCCGGCGCCGCCCTCTGCAAGAAATACGCCGGAGTGGACGAATACTTCGAACCCGCCAACTGGGAGGCCTGGGCACGCGAGCTGGTCCGCCGCATGATCTCCCCGCTGCTCTCCGACGCCATCGCCCGCGTGGCGCGCGACCTCACCCGCAAGCTCGGCTGGGAGGACCGCATCGTCGGCGCCGCGCGGCTCTGCATGGCTCAGGGCGTCGCCTGTCCGCGGCTGCGTCATGGCATCGACATCGCCCTGCGCTTCAATGCCATCGACGCGCTCCTCGAGGGCGACTGGAAAGACCGCGAAGGCGCCCTCGCCTTCGCCGAATCCCTCAGACGGATGTAAATTCTAATACATTCGGTGGGGAATCCTTAGAAAACAAAACCAGGCCTGCAGGGCAACGCCTCCAGGCCTGTTTTTGTATTTCGGCTATGTTTCCCTAGAGGGCACCTAACGGCAGAATTATAGTTTTGGCTTTATCCGAAGGGTTATCGCGCCCTTTTCGGGCGCAGGATTCTGGTGGTGTCTGCCCCCGCCGGCTGCGCGCCCTGCGGGCGCTTGCGGGCGGTTACGCATGGTCGCGCACTCCGTGCGCTCGCCGCTTCACGGCTGAAAAGCCTTGATTAGGTGCCCTCTTAGGGAACAGAGCCTTAATTTTAAACTTTACCCTTTACTCTTTAAACTTCCAGAATCGCTCCGCCTTGCTGCGCAGACTGGTGGGCCAGTTCGCAGAGACGGATGTTGTGGAGGGCGTCGCCACCGGCGAGCGGCTTGCCGTCAAGAATGGACTGCGCATGCTTGCCGATGAGGCTCTGGTAGATGTTCTGGATGCTTTCGGCCGCAGGCATGAGTTCCTGGAAAGGTCCTTTGCCATTGTCAAGCATCAGGTGCATCTGATAAGGTTCTCCGGCGTGGCCGGAGAGCTGGAAGAGCGTCCCGTAGCCGCGCAGCGCGGCCTGGTCGCCGTAGATTTCGAAGCCCAGGTTTCCGAGGGTTCCGGCAAGACCGCCGCGCAATTCGGAGAAGGCGGCCTTCACGGAGAGCTGGGCACCGTTG
>JAFYIW010000284.1 GCA_017538465.1 Victivallales bacterium | reverse complement strand
GCGTCTTGCGCAAGCATCTCCGGATCGGCGAACTGGCGTGCCGTCTCGACCGGCATTTGATGGACGATGGCGAAATCCAGCATCCATTTGCGGAGATCATGCCGGAGATACGACTGGGCTTCCGGTTGGTCGAAATACCAGAAGACGAACTCCTTCATCTTTTTCAGGGCGTCCTTTTCGGACGATGCCCCGATGAGATTGAGCAGCTCGAAGAAATAGAGCAGTACGAGGGGAGGACTGGCGACGGAGAACTCCCCTCTGCGGATTTTGGTGCGCCAGGTGAAGTACCCGCGCAGCTGCCGGAAATTCAGGGCGTGGTAGGTGGGGATGCGCAGATACGGATAGTCGTCCCACGGAGCATTGTCTTCATACTCCTCCATGAACTTCCCCTGCCGGTAGAAATTCTTGTCAGGGGAGTCGCCATGCACATAAAGCGACATCATCTGGCCGATTCGCCCCGGGCCGGTGGCGGTCTTGCGGAAACTCCGTTCGGCCTGACGAGGTGGAGAAGGGAGGGCGCTGGCGGGGAAGATCCGCGTGTCGTGATAGAGGTCCTGCACGGCGGGATGCGTCAGCCCCGGCAGCACGATGGTGGCTCCGGCGGCCTGACGGCCTGCCTCGACGGCGCGGTCGAAGAGCCGGCAGACGGTCGCGGCGTCGGTGGAGTCGTCCATGGCGATGCCGAGCCAGTTCCATCCACGCATCCGGAAGGCCGTGGTGAGAAAGGGCGCTGACAGCTCCCGCAGACAACTCCGCCCGCACTTGAGGTCGCATCGTTCGAGTTCCACGCCTTCGTCGGGATCCCACAGTCGCATCAGGAGCGCGAGCCACTTTCCGGTCTGCGGGTCGGAGAGCACGGAGAAGCCCGGGAAGTCAGGCCATTTGTGCTCTTCCCGGAGCTGGTATTTCTCCTCGGCGTAGGATGTGAGTTCGGACAGCCGCATTTCTCCGTGGTGTCTCCGGTCATTTGGCGGTCTTCTTGGCGCCGAAGGCAATATAGAGAATGAGCGCCAATGCGAGGAACTGCGGATAGCGCAGATGGACGAGCAGCTCCAGGGCAGTCACCTTCAGTCCGGCGGTCTTGGCGATGCCGGAGGCGATGAGGATCTGCGCACCATAGGGGATGATGCCCTGGATGACGCAGGAGGCGGTGTCCAGGATGCTCGCGATGCGCTTGGGCTGGCAGTGGAATTTCCGGGAAATCTCCGCCGCGATGGGACCCGCGACGACGATGGCCACGGTGTTGTTGGCGGTGAAGAGGTTCACGAAGCCCACCAGCAGCGCCACGCCGAACTCCGCCGCGCGGGAACTCCGGATGCCCTTCTCGATTTTCTGAATCAGGAAGGAGATGCCGCCGGCGTAGCGGATGAGTCCGAGAAGCCCGCCAGCCAGCAGCGCGACGATGATGGTCTCGCACATCCCGCTCATCCCCTCGCTCATCAGCGAAAAGCCGCTCCAGAGGTCAAAGGCGCCCATGCCGAGGCCAATGCCCGTGGCGACAAGGCACCCGAAAATCAGCAGGAGCATCACGTTCATTCCCGCCAGGGCACCCGCCAGCACTAGGGCGTATGGTATCAGGAGTATGACCTGACGCCAAGTGACCTGCGTGGGGGCCATGGCACCCGGCGTGCCGCCCTGACAGAGATAACACGCGAGGGTGACCAGCGCGGTCGGCAAGGCGAAACGGAGGTTCGAGAGGAACTTGTCCCGCATCTCGACGCCCTGGGTGCGGGTGGCGGCGATGGTGGTGTCCGAGATGATGGACATGTTGTCGCCGAACATCGCCCCGCCGATGACGCATCCAATGAGCAGCGCGGGGTTGATGCCGAGCTGGTCCACCAGCCCGACCGCGATGGGGGTGAGTCCCGCGATGGTTCCGCAGCTGGTGCCGATGGCCAGGGAGATCAGGCAGGAGACGATGAAGGTTCCGCCCAGAATCAGCCGGTCGGGAATCAACGCGCGGGAGACCGCGACTGCGGCGTCCACGGCTCCCGTCCCCTTGGCCAGCGCCGCGAAAATGCCCGAGAGGATGAAGATCAGGCACATGATCATGATGTTGGTCTCGCCCATCGACTTCGCGAAGAGCTCGACCTTCTCGTCTAGTTTCCGGCTGCGGTTCTGGAAGAGCGCGACCATTGTGGCCACCAGGAAGGCAATGGGCATCGGCACTTTGTAGAAGTCGCCTGCACAGATGGAGATGCCCAGGTAGAAGACGAGGAATACGAAAAAGGGCAGCAGCGCCAGGCAGCTGGGACGAGGAACGGAGGAGGAGTCTTGGGTGTCGGTACTCATGAGTGCGGATAGGGAGGTGAAAATGTCCGAGTACTATAATCCTGCGGAGAGAAAGTGACCGCAATGGTGGCTTGACAGGATGCCGAGATTAGGCATTGAAGAAACAATGGGAATTATATCTTTAACTTGGAGAACAAATCTGGAGGCGAAAGAGGGAGAGCCGCGCTCCAGCGCGCCCTCCCATGTCATCATCACCGGTTGTCCAACTTAACGATATAATTTCCAAAATAATGAATTTGGCGTCAAGATCACGAAACAATTCTCTTAATGACTGTATAGTAAACATTAGTATGAAGCATGAACCCCCTTCTTCCCTAATTAACTTCTACGCAACTAAGCCAAGGGAATAATGACGCCCGCGCGTCTGTTTTTCAAGAGCTTCAGCCATCTGAGAGGATCTGACAATGACTGCCATTACTGTTCAATGCCCACATTGCCATGAAATGCTTGAGGGAGAGGAGGAATGGATTGGACAAACCGCCACCTGTCCTAGCTGTGGAAAGGAATTTACAATCCAAGCCGTTCCCGGCGAAAGTCAGCCGTCCGCCGAGAACTCGCCAGCTTTGGAGGAGTCGTCCATCCCGGAGGTCTCTTCTGCCCAGGAAGAACCGCCTCAGCCAAAGGAGCGGAAAAGTCGTCGAGGGAAGTTCCTTGCGCTGGCGGCCGGATTTCTTGTCATTGTCATTCTTGGAGTCTGTGCGCTCCTGTTTTTCCGACATCGTGAAGATTATAAAGAAGAGGTGCATGTAGGAGAGGTGCATGTAGGAGAGGTGCATGTAGGAGAGGTTTATGAAGAAGAGGCTTTCCAGCCGGAGGAGATGCCGTTTGGAATCGACATCGACAGGATGGTCTCCGGACTCCCGCAGGCCCGGAAGCCCTCGGAACCATTTCAGCTGGACAAGAATCTGTCCCGCGTGATTCCCCCGCAGAAAACACCATATGCCAGTTCTTTCCACGATGGCGAATTGGAGAACATGCTTGATGGTGAAATGGTCTATTCCGTCCAGGCAGGGGATGTGTGGGATGTCTTCTGCCTGCTGGAACATGGTTTTGACATCAATGGCCTCTACCAGCGAGACTATGGTGGAGGGGGAAGCTGGAAGGCCGAGCCAAGGGACACGCTGCTTGCCTATCTGTTCGATGGACTTAGCTACTCCAAGTATACCAGGTATAACAGACTTGAGCTGGACCAGTTCATTCGGATGTTTCTGTTTCTGGCGGAAAACGGCATCGACTTGGAAAAGCCAGACAGCCAGGGACGTACGCCGATGGACAGGCTGCTGATGGTGTGTGCCAAAGATGTCGATCCTGACTTGTGGCGGCTCATCCCGTATTTGATTGCCAAAGGCGTCAGTGTGGAGCAATTCACTCTGCAGCGAATTAAAAACCCGGATTTGAAAGACTATCTGGATCGAAGCCTCCGAGAAAAACAGACGCCTCCTGTGCCCAGGGAGGATGTGAGACTCAACACTTTCGCCCAGGACGCAAAGAATTTAAAACTCAGCGAATCTCCCCTGGAGAATCCAATCAGGCTCTTCAATCCCGGCTTCAAGAACGACCTGTTCTGGTGTGAACATCAAAGGCAGTGGCTGAAGATGGATGATTTCACCGCCTTTTTCAAGAAGGGGTTTAATCCAAATGCGATTCTGATCTGCACCTGGCAAGGACATGGTGCGGGGAATCCTCGCAGAGATGGTGAAAACCTGGTCAGCCACCATGTCGAGAAAGGGGATGTTCGCACTCAGTGCTTTCTGCTTTCCAATGGCTGGCGGTATGGCATGGAGCGGACTTTCCGGAATTTGCATGACCCCACGCTGTTGAGGATGTATTGGGAGTTCGGCGCCAACGTGACCGTGGACATGCTGAACAAGGCGAAAGGCGACGAAGAGTACGACCTGCTTCGGGAATTGTGGTCAAAGCAGCAGTCTCACTTTGGGAAAAAGGGAATCAAACCACGTGGCGAGGACCATTGGAACAGGAAAAAAGCCCATGAGGCGGTATTCAAGGGAGACATCGCCGCCTTGAAGGAATTGCTGGACAAGGGGGTGGATGTCAATGCACCGAGCGAGGATTTTCCGCCATTGCTGTGCGTTGCCTGTGATAGAAGGGCGAGTGATGGGGGACCCCGGAACCGTTCTGCCGGAGAGATGGTGCGTTTTCTGCTTGAACAGGGTGCCGACCCCAATTCCTATTCAATGCAGTCGCGTCGTAGCGCGTTTGAAATCGCGATTCGGGCACCCAATCCCGATGGCGCGAAACTCCTCTGGGCAACCGGGAAAATTGCCAGGCCAGAACCGGACTCACGGCAATGCACTCCACTGTGTGAGATTATAAATACGCTTACCTACGTTCACATGTGGAAGGAGCTTGAGGAGGCATACATCGAGATGTTTGATTTTCTGATTGATGAAGTAGGGCTTCCCATTCACGAGAAGTGTTGGCAGTTGCGTGAGCAGTCGCCTTTCGACAAACTAGTTTCAGAACCCTACAGCGAATCTTCGTTCAAGGAGCAACGCTGTTTCTACGAGTGGCTTGAGGGCCGCGGCTACAAGCCTTCTCGGGAAGTGCTGGAAAAAACCCTCCAGAGGCTTGAAAAAATCCAGAAGAAAACACCGGAGATTGAGGAATACCGCGAGTACTTGGAGAAATTCCGCGAATAGAATGTCGATCTTTCCCCGCCATGGTGCATTGCCTGGCATCCGGAAGTGACTTTCGGGAAAGATGCAAAACCTTGGAAAAGGATTTCCGAGTGACAAGGTATCCTGAGCAAGGCGGCAAAAAGATGGAGAGGCTTTTCGTGCCGCCTTGATTCCATCGGATGTTGTCCGTTGTTTCCGCCGGAAGCGGTTATATTATGCAAATTACTTTTTTACAAGAAACTTTCGCCTTTTTTGAGACGGCTCTATGATTATCACCGACTTACTGGAACGCAACGCGTGGCTCTACGGCACGGAGACCGCGCTGGTGGAGCTGAATCCCTCGGAGGAGCGCGACCAGGCACAGACCTGGCGCGACTTCAGCCTCATCGAGGCCGCCAAGCCCGGCGTGCCCTATCGCCGCGCCATGACCTGGCGGCAATTCGACCAGGACGCCAACCGCATCGCGAATCTCCTGCTCAGCCGCGGACTCAAGAAGGGCGCGAAGGTCGCCATCCTGATGATGAACTGCCTGGAATGGCTGCCCATCTACTTCGGCATCCTCAAGGCAGGATGCCTCGCCGTCCCCATGAATTTCCGCTACTCCTCGGACGAAATCGTCTATTGCCTGGATTTGGCGGACGCGGAGGTGCTGGTCTTCGGCCCGGAGTTCATCACCCGCCTTGACCAGGTACAGGAGCCCCTCGCGAAACTCAAATACCGCTTCTTCGTGGGTCGCAGCAAGGCCACGCCCGCCTACGCCGAGAGCCTCTCGTCGCTGATGAGCTACTTCTCGACCGAGAAGCCGCCGGTGCCGCTGACCGAAGAGGACCACGCGGCAATCTATTTCTCCAGCGGCACCACGGGCTTTCCCAAGGCGATTCTGCATAATCACCTCTCGCTGTTGTCGTCCTGCGAGACGGAGCAGGCCCACCACGGCCAGACCCGCGAGGACGTCTTTCTGTGCATCCCGCCGCTCTACCACACCGGCGCGAAGATGCACTGGTTCGGCAGCCTGCTCTCCGGCAGCCGCGCGGTGCTGCTGCGCGGCGTGAAGCCCGAGTGGATTCTGCGCGCGGTGACCGAGGAGAAGTGCACCATCGTCTGGCTGCTGGTTCCCTGGGCGCAGGACATCCTCGACGCCATCGACTCCGGACGCATCAAGCTGGACGACTATCTCCTCGACCAGTGGCGCCTCATGCACATCGGCGCCCAGCCCGTCCCTCCCAGCCTCATTCTCCGCTGGAAGAAGTACTTCCCGCATCACCAATACGACACGAACTACGGCCTGAGCGAGTCCATCGGACCCGGCTGCGTGCATCTGGGCGTGGAGAACATCCACAAGGTCGGCGCCATCGGCGTCCCCGGCTACAAGTGGGAGGCCAAGATTGTGGACGAGCAGCTCCACGAGGTCAAGCAGGGCGAGGTCGGCGAGCTGGCGGTCAAGGGCCGCGGCGTGATGCTCTGCTATTACAAGAACCCCGAGGCCTCCGCCGAAGTCCTCAAGGACGGTTGGCTGCTCACCGGCGACATGGCACGGCAGGACGAGGATGGCTTCATCTACCTCGTGGACCGCAAAAAGGACGTCATCATCACTGGCGGCGAGAACCTCTACCCTGTGCAGATCGAGGACTTCCTCCGCAAGAACGACAAGATCAAGGACGTGGCGGTGATCGGACTGGCCGATCCACGCCTGGGCGAAATCGCCGCCGCCATCATCGAGATCAAAGACGGCATGACCTGCACCGAACAGGAAATCCAGGCCTTCTGCGAGGAACTCCCGCGCTACAAGCGCCCGCGAAAAATCATCTTCGACCACGTGCCGCGCAATCCCACCGGCAAGATCGAGAAGCCCGTCCTGCGCGAGAAATACAACGGCCAGAAGGCCCTCGTGGAGGCCGAAACCACGCGGTAGCACTGGCCTCCAACGGACGCCCGACGCCTGACGTCCGACGCCCGACGCCCGACGCCTGACGCCTGACGCCCGACGCCCGACAGAAACCTTTCACTTCTAACCTCTCACCTCTAACCTCTAACCTTAGTTTATGTTCAAGAAACTCTTACTTGGAAATGACGCGGTGGCGCGCGGCCTCTGGGAGGCCGGCTGCAGCGTGGTTTCCAGCTATCCCGGCACGCCGAGCACCGAAGTCACGGAGTCGGCGGCGAAGTATCCTGAAATCTACGCGGAGTGGGCGCCCAACGAGAAGGTCGCCATGGAGACCGCCTTTGGCGCGGCGCTGGCGGGACGGCGCAGTTTCTGCGGCATGAAGCACGTCGG